>NZ_JBVIRY010000010.1:0-204594 GCF_055575795.1 Kitasatospora sp. NPDC034023 | reverse complement strand
CCAGTACCGCCCCGACATCCTCGACGGATTCCTCGCCGGGACCGGCCTCTCCCTCGACCTCCCGCCGCCATCACCCTGAAGCGCCAATTTCAGTAAGAGCCGGCCGGTGACTGTCGTCCGTCCGCAGGCCCGGGTGCGCCCGCCGCCCGGGCCGACCGCCCGCCGGGCGGGGACGGGGCGGCGGGTAGGGTGCGTGAACATGACGGACACGCGGGGCACGCACCTTTCCGAGCCCGCCCACCCGACCGGCAACGACCTGCACCTCGACCTCCCCGCCACCGGCGGCCGCCGCGCCGCACTGATGACGGCCCTGCGCGAGGCGATCCGCAGCGGCCGGCTGGCGCCCGGCACCCGCCTGCCGCCGTACCGGACGCTCGCCGCCGACCTCGGCCTGGCCCGCAACACCGCCGCCGAGGCCTACGCCGAACTCGTCGCCGAGGGCTGGCTGACCGCTCGTCAGGGATCCGGCACCACCGTCGCCGAACGCGCCGAACCCGTCCCGCCCGCCCAGGCCCGCCGGCCCTCGCGCCGCCCCGGGCCCCGGCACGACCTGCGCCAGGGCCAGCCCGACGGCGCCTCCTTCCCCCGTGCCGCCTGGCTGGCCGCCGCCCGCCGGGCCCTCACCGCCGCGCCCAACGAGGCCTTCGGCCCCGGCGATCCGCAGGGCCGGCGCGAGCTGCGCACCGTCCTCGCCGACTACCTGGCCCGCGCCCGGGGGGTGCGCACCGACCCGGACCGGATCGTGATCTGCTCCGGCTTCGCCCACGCGCTGCGGCTGCTCTTCGACGGCGCAAGGCCCGTCCTGCCGCCCGCCGAGAACGGGCCGCTGGCCGTCGAGGCGTACGGCCTGGGCTTCCACCACGGGCTGCTGGCCGCCGCCGGGGTCACAGCCGTGCCGCTGCCGATCGACGAACAGGGCGCCCTCGTCGACGAGTTGGCGCACCACAGGACCGTCCGTACGGCCCTGCTCACCCCCGCCCACCAGTTCCCCACCGGCGGCCCGCTGAACCCGGGCCGCCGCGCCGCCGTGGTCGACTGGGCGCGCGGCCGCGGCGCACTGGTCCTGGAGGACGACTACGACGGCGAGTTCCGCTACGACCGCCAGCCGGTCGGCGCCGTCCAGGGCCTCGACCCGGAGCGGGTGGTCTACCTCGGCAGCGCCAGCAAGAGCCTCACCCCCGCGCTGCGCCTCGGCTGGATGGTGCTGCCGGACCACCTGGTCGACCGGGTGCTCGCCGCCAAGGGCGAACGCGAGGGCTGGGCCAGCGCGTTGGACCAGCTGACCCTCGCCGAGTTCATCGACTCCGGCGGCTACGACCGGCACGTGCGCCGGATGCGCCGCCACTACCGGGACCGCCGCGACCAGCTGGTGGCCGCACTCGCGGTGAACGCCCCGCACATCGAGGTGTCCGGCATCGCGGCCGGCCTGCACGCGGTGCTGCGGCTGGAGCCCGGCACCGAGCGCTCGGTGCTCAAGGCTGCCGCCTACCGGGGCCTGGCCGTCGACGGCCTCGCCGACTTCCGGCACCCGGCGATCACCCCCGAGGCCATGCCGGCCGTCGACGGGCTGGTGGTCGGCTACGCCACGCCGCCCGACCACGCCTACACGGCGGCGGTCGAGGCGCTCTGCGACATCCTGCCGCCGTCCGCCTGAGTCCTGAGGGCTGAGTCCTCAGGGCGGGGGCCTCGGGCCGGGGTGCGAGCGGGAGACCGAGGGCGGGGGAGCGGCGAAGGATAGGCTCCCGGGCGCCCCGGTGGGGCCGGAACGCGACTTGCCGGTCCACGGCGTCCGCGCACCGCTCCTGCGTCGGTACGGAACCGGGCTGAGGAGAGCAGCCCAAGCGGTGCCGCCGCTTACGCTCCTTGGTCATGCGCAGAACACATCCGATCCGCGCCGCGCTCGTCGCGTGCCCGGCCCTCGTCGTCGGTCTGCTCCTCTCCGCCGCTCCCGCCCGGGCCGACACCCCGCTGCCCCTCACCGCCGTCTCCGACAAGCAGACGACCGTCCGGGGCGGCGAGTTCACGCTCACGCTGACGCTCACCAACCCTTACGACACCCCGATCCAGTTCGTCTACCAGAGTGTCCAGGAGACCTACGGAACCAGCCTGCAGACCGGCCTCAAGTTCACCGAGACCGCCTGCGGCACCCAGACCAACGGCTGCAGTGACAACGTCCACGGCGGCATCGCCCGGTACAACGTGCCGCTCGGACCCGGCGCCAGCAGCACCTTCACGGTGACCTACGCCATCGCCCCGGACTCGGCCTGCGGCGACGCCACCCGGATCGACTTCTACTCCTACCTGTACTACGAGTACAACGCAGGGCTGAGCAACAACGCGGGCATCGTCGGGGTCCCCGGCACCCAGGTCGCCTGCGCCTGACCCGAGAGTGACCCGGTCTCGAACCGATCCCGACCCGGCGCGGGCCCGCGACCGTCCCCGGCGCACGCCCCCACTGCGCATCCCCCGTTCCCCCGTCAGGTGCCGGCCGCCCCCGTTCCGGCACCTGACGGGCCGTCCGCGGCGTCGTGGGCGGATGGCAGGCCGGGCGCACGCGTGCCTCGATGCCCCATGGCCCGGTCGGTCCGGTCGATCTCCCCGGCCTGCCGATGTCGTCCGACTTGGCTTGTCTGCGGCTCGACCGGGTGCGACGCGGGTTTTGAGGTGGCCTGAACCGTCCGACCGGTGTGCCGGGTTGACGCCGGCCGGTGGCCGCCGGGGCCGTCCGACGGGGTCGGGGACGGGTGGGAAAGCCATTGGCAGCACGGGGATCGCAGGTGCGAACGGATGTTCCTCCGGTTTTCGGGGCGGTGGGGGCGGACCACGCGAGATTCACCCTATCGGGGGGTACTGGGCGTCCGTACGGCCTTGGTCGGGTTCTGGTGATCTAGGGTTCCGGATGGGCCGCCGGGAGAGGGCGGCCGCATCGCGACAGTTCGCCAACGCCCCCACCGATATACGGATCTGAGGATCCGTCACGGCATGCGCCAGGGCGGTTCGTTCGTACGGCCCTGGCCGCGTGACCCGACCACAGGAATGGAGACCCCTGCCGATGCCCGTGGACACGAGCCCGGAGACAGAGCAGGTCAAGCAGCAGAGCCTTGCGACGGCCGCTGCACGCAACCTTGCCACCACGACCAAGTCCGCACCGCAGATGCAGGAGATCACCTCCCGCTGGCTGCTCAAGGTGCTCCCCTGGGTGCAGGCCGCCGGTGGCGCCTACCGGGTGAACCGTCGGCTCACCTACACCGTGGGCAACGGCGTGGTGGAGTTCATCAAGACCGGTTCCCAGGTCCGGGTGATCCCGGCGGAGCTGGGTGAGTTGGCCCTGCTGCGCGGCTTCGAGGACGAGGAGGTGCTCACCGCCCTGGCCGACCGCTGCCAGCAGCGGGACTTCGGCCCCGGTGAGGTGCTCGCCACCCAGGGCGAGGCCGCCGACCGGATCTTCCTGATCGCGCACGGCAGGATCAACCTGTTCGGCACCGGCAAGTACGGCGACGAGACCGAGATCGGCGTGGCCGCCGACGGCGACCGCTTCGGTGACGACTCCCTGTTGAACCCGGACGCCGTCTGGGACTGCACCGCCAAGACCGTCACCTCCGGTGTGGCCCTCACCCTGACCCGGGCGGACTTCGCCGCCATCCGGGACAACGCGCCCAGCCTGCAGGAGCACCTGCAGGCCTTCCTGGCCCTGCCGCTGCAGGCCCAGAACGAGCGCGGCGAGGCCGAGATCGCCATGTCGGCCGGTCACCACGGCGAGTACGAGCTCCCCGGCGCCTTCGTGGACTACGAGCTCAATCCGCGTGAGTACGAGCTGAGCGTCGCGCAGACCATCCTCAAGGTCCACACCCGCGTCGCGGACCTGTACAACCAGCCGATGAACCAGATCGAGCACCAGCTCCGGCTGACCATCGAGGCCCTGCGCGAGCGCCAGGAGCACGAGCTCGTCAACAACCCGGAGTTCGGCCTGCTCAACAACGCCGACTTCGACCAGCGGATCCAGACCCACTCCGGCCCGCCCACCCCGGACGACCTGGACGAGCTGCTCAGCCGCCGCCGCGACCCCGACTACCTGCTGGCCCACCCGCGGACCATCGCCGCGATCGGCCGCGAGTTCAACGCGCGGGGCCTGTACCCCACCCACGTCGACCTCGGCGGGCAGCAGGTGCCGGCCTGGCGCGGGGTACCGATCCTGCCCTGCAACAAGATCCCGATCACCAAGGAGAACACGAGCTCGATCCTCGTGATCCGTGCCGGTGAGGACAACCAGGGCGTGATCGGCCTGCACCAGACCGGCATCCCGGACGAGTACCAGCCGTCCCTCTCGGTCCGCTTCATGGGGATCGACGAGAAGGCGATCATCTCGTACCTGGTCAGCGCCTACTACTCGGCCGCGATCCTGGTGCCGGACGCGGTCGGTGTGCTGGAGAACGTCGAGATCGCGCACCGCCGCCACTGAGCGCGCGGAACACGTTCGTGCGGAACAGTGCGTGCGGGCCGTAACCGGCCGGCACCAAGATCGTTTGACCTGATGACGGACGGCTCACCCCCGGAGGTGGGCCGTCCGCCGCGCGTTTGACCACTTTTGGTCGTGTCCGATCGATTCTCGGCCGGGAGCCGACCGCTTCCGGCCGGTCCTGTCTTGTCCCGTCCTTCCCCCCATGCGACCCGAGAGGTGTGTGGAGCCCATGTCCCAGCGTCGGCAGTTACGCCGGATACCGCTGCACGCCGGCGGGTCGGCGGTCTCCGGGCGGCGGGTACGGCTGATCGGCGCGGCGGTCGGCGTGGTCGCGATGTGCGCACTGGCCACCGGCGCGACCGCGTCCGGGGCCGAGCACGCCGGAGGGTATCCGCACGGCCCGGCCGTGGACACCTGCGTCTGCACCGAGACCGACGTGTCGGTGTCGGTGGGGCCGGGCGGCAGCGTGGGCGTCGGGGTGGGCGTCGACGTCCAGGTCGGCGTCAGCGTCGCCCCCAACGCCGGTACCGGACACCACGGCCACAGGCCCCCGTCAGGCCACCACCCGTGCCACACGCCCCGGGCCACTCCCCTCCCGGCGGCTCCCTCGTCCTCGGCGGGACCACGGCCGGAGCCCGGGCGGCCGGACGACGAGCACGAGGGGCCGGACGGGCACGGCGAGCGCGGGGGGCACAGCTGGCACGACTGGCACGACTGGGGTCACCACCATCACCACCCGCACCCCTGCCCGAGTCCGACGCCCACGCCTACACCTACGCCGACCCATGCGCCCACCCCCACGCCTACACCTACGCCCACCCCCACGCCGACCCCGACTTTTACGCCGACCCCCACGCCGACGCCGACCCCCACGCGTACGCCGACCCCCACGCCCAGCCCGACGCCGGCTCCCACCCCGCCGCCCCCGTCGCCGCCCGCGCCGCCGCCGCCCGTACCTGCGGCCCCGGCACCCCCGGCTCCCGCTCCGGATCCGCCCGCTCCCGCGCCGGTCCCGCCGCCACCCGCTGTCCCGGTCGTGCCGAGTCCGGTCGTGCCCAGTCCGGCGGCCCTGAGCGCCGCCCCGCCGAGCCCGGTGCGCCCGAGCCCGCTGTGGCCGGTGCCGTCGGCGCGGCCGACGTTCCACGTGCCCGTTTCGAAGCCGATGAGTGTGCCGCAGCGTCACCACGGCGCCTCGATGACCAAGACGATGCTGCTGGTCATGGTCCCCGCCGTGCTCGCGGCGGCGGCCCTGCGCCCGGGCGGTGGCGGCGGCCGCGGTCGAGGCCGCGCGGGCCGGTCCTGACCCACCACGGGCCCCGACGCCCGTCGGTCGGCCCCGGGACCGCTCCGGCCCCGGGGCCGCCTCCGATCTTTCTGTTCCGTCACAAGCCAAGCCAGAGAAGGGAGTTCCCATGTCCGAGTGGGTGGCGTTGGTCATCGCCATGGCGGCGGCCTGTGTCGTCGTGGTGGCGGTGGTGCTGTTGAGGCACCGCCGCGTGCGCACGGTGGAGAGCACCGACGAGACGCCGGACGTCATCGAGTACATCACGATGATGATCGGGGTGGTCTACGCGATCGTCCTCGGTCTCGCCATCGCGGGTGTCTGGGAGGGGCGCGGCGCCGCCCAGGACGACCTGTTCCGGGAGGCGCAGTCGCTGCGCGAGGTGAGCGACCGGGCGGTGGTCTACCCGGTGGAGTTCCGCGACCAGGTCCGCGCCGACGTGGACGCCTACGTCACGTACGTGGTGAACACCGAGTGGGACTACATGCGCGAGCACGGCGAACTCACCGAGAAGGGCGGCCAGTTGCTGCAGAAGCTGCAGACGGACGTCGCCACCCGGCCGCCGGCCTCCGACCTGGAGTCGCAGGCCTACCAGCCGATCCTGGACCGGATCGACCAGGCCTCCGACGCCCGCAATTCGCGCGGCCAGAACGCCGGCCCCACCATGCCGGACGTGGTCTGGTTCGGACTGCTCGGCGGTGCCGTGGTGACGGTCGGCATGCTGTTCGCGCTGCAGATCCGGAACACGCCGCGGGAGTTGATCCTGGCACTCTGCTTCAGCGCGCTGATCGCCTTCCTGCTGTTCATGATCTGGGACTTCGACAACCCGTTCTCCCGCAGCGTCTCGGTGACCACCCAGCCGTTCGAGGACCTCTTCCCCTCGCTCAACCTCAAGGGCTGAGCAGCGGTGGACGGCCCGCGCGGAATCGGCGGTATCCCGCGCGGGCCGTCGCCGTTCACAGTCGCCTGATGTGACGTCAGCGAAGACTGCTGCCCGTCGAGTTGAGCATCGTGCCGGCCGTGTCGTCGTTCTCCAGGGAGAAGGCGAACAGGCCGCCCAGCCCCTTGCTCTTGGCGTAGGCCCCGCGCGCCTGGACGGCCTGCGGAGTGTCACCGGTCCAGAAGTCGGTGCCGTCGTAGACCCAGCTGCTCTCGGTGACCGGGTCCCAGTGGGTCTGCGCCGCGGTCGGGTTGAGCTCCTTCCAGGCGGCCAGACCGGCCGCCTGGCTCATCGGCTTGGCGGCCGTCGGACCGGTCGCGCTCTGGTAGAGGCCGAAGTTCGAGCCCGCCGGGACGCTCGTCCAGCCGCGCCAGTAGAACGGGATGCCGAGCACCAGTTTGCTCGCCGGGAAGCCGCCGGGGATGCCGTACTCGGGCAGGCCGGTGGTGTACGCGGCGACCGTGGTGTCCACGTTGTACTTGCGGGTGCCGGGGGTGATCGGCGTGGTCGGATCGGCCGGGCTGTCGTGCAGCGGGTCCTGGTGGTTGGTCGGGCCCTTGGCGTCCCACGCGCCGTGCATGTCGTAGGACATCACGTCGGCGTAGTCCAGGTAGGCGCCGATCCTGTCGGTCTCCAGCTGGGCGACCTTGTCCTGACCACTGGGCAGCGCGGCGGTCGGCAGGTAGCGCTTGCCCTGCGCGGAGCCGAGGGTGTCCAGCTGGGTGCGGAACTCCAGCAGCAGCGTGTAGTTCTGCCTGTCGGCGGGGGAGTAGTGGTTGCCGGTGTGGACGCCGGCCGAGCCGGGGTACTCCCAGTCGAGGTCGATGCCGTCGAAGATGCCCGCGGCCGAGGCCTGTCCGCCCGAGGCGTCACCGGCGACACCGGTCGGCAGGTTCCCCTTGAGGAACATGTCGATGCAGGAGGATACGAAGGTCTTTCGGGAGGCGTCGGTGGCCGCCGCGCCGGAGAAGTACTTGGAGTACGTCCAGCCGCCGATCGAGATGGTGAACCGCAGGTTCGGGTACGCGGCCTTGAGCTGGCGCAGCTGGTTGAAGGGACCAATATTCGCCGTCAAGGGTGTCCGCCCGCTGGACCGTTCCCGGTCGTGGTCTCGTCGGCCCGGTAGGTTGGCCGGTGCAACCGGCAGGACCGGCACGAGCAGGCCCGTCGAACGACCGTCGAACGGAGGAGCCGCGATGGACAGCCAGGACTGGGACGACCGCTACGCCGCGAGCGAGCTGGTGTGGGGCGCCGAGCCCAACCAGTGGGTGGTCCGCGAACTGACCGGCCGCGCTCCCGGCCACGCCCTCGACCTGGCCGCCGGCGAAGGCCGCAACGCCATCTGGCTGGCCGCCCAGGGCTGGGAGGTCACCGGACTGGACTTCTCCGCCGTCGCCCTGGAACGCGCCGAACGGCTCACCGCCGACCTGCCCGACGAGGTCGCCGACCGCCTCACCTGGCGCCACGGCGACGCCCGCACCTTTGAAGGCCCCGCCGCCGGCTACGACCTCGTCCTGGTCGCCTACCTCCAGCTCCCTGCCGAGGACCGCCGCACCGCGCTGCGCCGCGCCGCCGACGCGCTCGCCCCCGGCGGCACCCTGCTGGTCGTCGGACACGACCTGAGCAACCTCACCGAGGGCGTCGGCGGCCCGCAGGACCCGGCCGTGCTCTTCACCCCGGAGGACGTCCGGGCCGACCTCGCCGACCTCGGCCTGCGCACCGTCCGCGCCGAGCGGGTGCACCGTACGGTCGGTGGCGAGCCCGGGCACAAGGGTGGGGGCGCGGGCGGCGTCGCCGTGGACGCGCTGGTACGGCTGGAACGGGCCGCGCGGTGACGGACGGACCCGCTCGGCGCGCCGTGCTCGGCGGGCTGTTGGCCGTCGCCCCGCTGGTGCTGGCGGGGTGCTCAGGGAAGCCGAAGCAGCCCGCCGCGATGCCCGAGCCGAGCGACCTGGGCCGCGAGGCCTTCGTGATGGTGATCCGGCACGGCGAGAAGCCCGACGGCAGCCACCCGGGCCTGGACGAGGCCGGCAAGCCGGACGGCAAGTCGCTCACCGAGCGCGGCTGGGCCCGCGCGAAGGCGCTGCCCACGTTGTTCTCCCCGCCCGTGCCCGGTCTGCGCACCCCGGCCAGGATCCTCGCAGCCGCCGATGACGGCCCGCTGGCCGGCGCACGCCGGATGCGCCAGACCGTCACCCCGCTGGCCGGCAGGCTCGGGCTGACGGTGAACACCGGGTACGCGGAGTCCCAGGAGTCCGCGCTGGTCGGCTCCGCCCTGGCCGGGGAGCAGCCGGTGCTGATCTGCTGGGAGCACTCGCGGATCCCGCGGATCGTCGAAGCGCTCGGCGCCACCGGCAGCGGCGTGCCCGCCGCCTGGCCGGACCGGTTCGACACGATCTGGACGTTCTCCCGGCCGGCGCGCGGGCCGTGGGCCTTCCACGAGGTGCGGCAGCACCTGCTGGACGGCGACACCTGATCCGCCCCGGCCGGGAGGGCGTAGGAGAGTCGGCCCTGGACAGCGTCCTGCCCCGGTCGTTCGGTGCCGTTCCACGGCTACGCCGGACGTCGGACCGCCGGTTCCGTCGGTGTGCGGACCGTTGTCGGGGGTGAGGCGAGGGGGAGTGCGGGGTAGGGGTGCTCGCAGGACCCCGTCGGATGATCAGGAAATTTTCTACAGTGCTGTAGATTCTCGGCACGCGGCGGTGGCAGAACGAGGAGGACGCGATGAGCGTTTCGCTGGCCAAGGGGCAGCAGATCAGCCTGGAGAAGCCGGGCGGTGGGCAGCTGAGCCTGGTCCGGATGGGCCTCGGGTGGAAGGCGGCGGAGCGCAAGGGCTTCCTCGCCAAGCTGCTCGCCGCCGGCCGGGAGATCGACCTGGACGCCTCGGCGGTGCTGTTCGCCCAGGGGCGGCCGGTGGACGTGGTGTTCTTCCAGCACCTCACCAGCAACGACGGCTCGGTGCGGCACAGCGGGGACAACCTGGTCGGCGGCTCGGGCGGCGCGACCGACGACGAGTCGATCACGGTCAACCTGACGACGGTGTCGGCCGAGGTCGATCAGATCCTCTTCACCGTCAACTCCTTCACCGGCCAGACCTTCCAGGAGGTCGAGGCGGCCTTCTGCCGGCTCGTGGACGAGACCACCGGTGCCGAGCTGGCCCGCTACACGCTCACCGGCGGCGGCCCGTACACCGCGCAGATCATGGCCAAGGTGCAGCGCACGCCGACCGGTTGGCAGATGGCCGCGATCGGCCAGCCGGCCAGCGGGCGGACCTTCCAGGACCTGATGCCGGAGTTGGTCAAGCACCTCTGAGCAGGCCCGGACGGGCGGCGGTCGCAGCGGGGGCGCGGTTCCACGAGGTGGAACCGCGCCCCCGTCCTGTCACTTCTTCCTGGTCACTTCTTCGGGGCGGCCGACGGCGAGAACGAGGCGCTGAGGGTGGTGCTGGGCGCGGCGCTCGGGGAGCCGGTCGGGGCGGGGGTCGGGCAGCCGGGGGTGCCGGTGGGCGTCGCCGTCGGGGTGCCGGTGGGCGTCGCGGTCGGGGACGGGGAGCCCGTCGGGGTGGGCGTACCCGTGGGCGTGCCGGTGGGCGTGCCGGTGGGCGTGCCGGTCGGGGTGGCCGTGGCCGTCGGGTCCGGGCAGGCCGTGGGCGTGCCGGTCGGGGTGCCCGTGGGCGTCGTGGTCGGGGTGCCGCTCGGGGTGGTCGTCGGCGTGCCGGTCGGCGACGGCGAACCGGTGGTCGTCGGCGTGCCGGTCGGCGACGGCGAACCGGTGGGCGTGGGCGTCGTCGTCGGCGTCGGCTGCGCGGTCGGCGACGGGTTCGGGGTGGGCGTCACCGGCGTCGTCGGCTCCTGCGTCGGAGTCGGTGTCGGTGTCGGAGCCGGGGGAGCGGTCGGCGTCGTGCCGGCACCGGTCGTGCCGCTGCCCGTCCCGCCGCCGACCGTCGGGTCGCCGACGACCGGGAGGTACGGCGAGGGCAGCGAGGACGTCGGGACCGAGGACCCCGCGCGGTCCGGGACGGTGGTCACCGTGCCGCTGCCGTAGTGGGCCATCCAGTTGCGGACGGTCCGCAGGTACTCGCCCGAGTTGTTGTAGCTGAGCACCGCGCGGTCGAGCTGCGCCGGGTCGGCGAGGTCGCGGCCGCCCGCGCACAGGTAGCGCCCGGCGGCCTCGGCGGCGTCGAAGACGTTGTTCGGGTCGGCCTTGCCGTCGCCGTTGGCGTCCACGCCCCAGGAGGCCCAGGTGGACGGGATGAACTGCATCGGTCCGACGGCGCGGTCCCAGCGGGCGTCGCCGTCGTAACGGCCGCCGTCGGTGTCGGCTATCGCGGCGAAGCCGTTGCCGTCCAGTGCCGGGCCGAGGATCGGGGTCAGGGTCGTGCCGAAGGCGTCCACCTGGCCGCCGTTGGCCTGCCCGGACTCGACCTGGCCGATCGCGGCCAGCAGCTGCCAGGGCAGGTGGCAGCCGGGGGAGCGCTGTGCCACCGAGGCCTCGGCCTGGTGGTAGGCGGTGAGCACCGTGCTGGGCAGTGCGGGCCCGGTGGCCGCGAACGGGCCGGCGTCGGGTGCGCCGGGCAGCGTGCCGGGCGGCTGCGGGAACAGGAGGGTGCTGCCGCCGTCGGCCGGGACTGCGGTGCCGGGGGTGCCGGGTGAGGGGGTGCCGTCCAGGGTGCCGGTCCCGTAGCGGTCGTCGCCCCGGGCGGTGGTGCCGCTCGTCGGACCGGTGTCGGCGGCCGCGACCGGCGCGAGCCCGAGACCCGTCACCTGAGAGCCGGTCAGTGCGGCCAGTGCGGCGAAGGCGGCCGCCGTCCCCGTGACCCGCTTGCCGACCCGGACCTTGCGCCCGCCCTGGGTGCTGCCGAACCTCGCCGTCATCCGTTTCCCCTCCCCGTCGCCGTCCGGACCATCCCGGAACGGTTGAGTTGTCGGCATCGTGCCCGTCATCGTGCCCGTCCATCTGATAACGGGAGCCGTCGCCGGGACGATTAGTATCACGACGATCTGACAGGGACAGGGTGACCGGGAGGCGGCCCGACGCCCACCGAGGGGTTGACTCGGCACTTCAGCGGGGGTGCGGCCGCTTCCCGGGGCGTCGCGCGAGGCCGGTGGCCTGCGGTCGTCCGGCCCGCTTCCGGCGGCATCTCCGGTTCCGGTACGGGGAGTTGACCAAGGCCCCAACGGCGGTGGGACGGACGCCCCGGGCGCCGGACCGGCGGTTCGGAGCACGGGGGTGGTACGTGTGCGGCGGTTCGGGCTCCCCGGCGGCGCCCGCGACCGACCCCTCTGACCTGCCGGAACGTCCGCCGCTCGGGGCGGCCTCCCCTAGCAGGACGAGCCTGCGGGCGCCAGGGTGCGTCCCCAACTCGGCCCTGGACGGGTGACGTTCTGGTGAAAGTGGGCATGCCAGGTATCGCCGCCCGGCATGCTGTGCCGCGTGATGATGCGGATGGAGGTCCAGACCGTGAGCGCGAACCTGCCGGATACCGTCGCCGAGGGAGCGGTCGTCCTGCCGGCGCCCCCTCGGGTCGTGGACGACCTGGCCCGTGACCTGACCCAGGCCGCCGCCGCCGTCCGGGCGGTGTCGCGGAACTGTCGCTCCGGTGGGGACGTCGCGGTCGCCGCCTACACCGCGGTGGTGTGCACCGGACTGTCGGCCGCCCGCGCCCTGGAGGAGGCGGCCGCCTGGTGCCGGCAGGCCCCCGAGGCCGAGGTGCACTCGCTCGCCTGGGCCCGGGTGCCGGGGCACCGGGAGGACGTCCACGAGTACCGCGTCACCATGGCCGTCAGCTTCCCCGACGACGAGACCGGCGAGCACCTCGGGGACACCCACCACTCCCGGCACTGAGGTCGTATCATCGACTCCATGGATGAGGGGGGTACGAACGACATGATGAACGACACCGCAAGCACCGCCGACGCCGACGGCCCGCAGGAGCTCTCGCGGGCCGCCGCCGTCACGGTCACCGTCCTGGCCGCGCTGTGCGGTTCGGCGATGCTGCTGGCCGTCTTCCACTGGCTGGGGTGGACCGTCCCGGGGATCGGCTGGATCGTCGCCAAGGCCGGGATCAAGCTCGCCGTCGGCGGCTTCGCCGGGCTGGCCGTCGGCCTCACCTGGCTCCGCTCCAGGCTGGGGTCCGGGCTGCGGACCCGGCCCCGGCGCTGACCTGGCAGCCGTCAACCCGCCTGCGGTGAAGCGCAGGTGAGGTCGTGCGCGGGTGCCTGGTCGTCCAGCAGGTAGCGCTCGACCACGTCGGTGACGCAGGCGTTGGGACCGGGGTACTGGCCGTGGTCGCCGTTCCCGGTGACGGTGACCAGCCTCGAGCCGCGCAGCGCGCGGTGGGCGCCGAGCGCCGCCTCGTAGTAAGTCGCCGGATCGTGCACCGAGTTGAGCATCAGCGTGGTCGGCAGATGGGCGCCGGTGACCTTGACCTTGGGCGCCGGGGCGACCGGCCAGGAGGCGCAGACCGCGCTGAAGGCGAGTGTCCGGGAGCCGGCCAGCGGCCAACGGGCGGTGTTCTCGGCGCCGCGCGCGATCCAGGTGTCCATATCCCTGGTCCACGGGGTGTCGGAGCAGGTCACCGAGAAGTACTCGGCGAGGAAGTCCGGGCTGAGGTAGTGGCTGAAGGCTTTCCCGGCCATGGCCTTGGCCGCCGGGTCGGCGGTCTGCCAGTTGTCGACGGTGGTCAGGATCCGGGCGAGGATCGGGAAGTTGGCGGCCTCGTAGATCGCCCCGATCGCCACGTTGTCCAACTGGTTCGGGCCGATCGTCACCGAGCCCTCGACGATGGGCGAGTCGTGCAGTGCGGCGCGCCGCTGCTCCCAGTGCGCCTGTACCTGCTCCGGCGTCGAGCCCCAGTGGTAGGTGGCGTCCCGGGCCGCGAGCCAGGGGACGAAGTCCTCGTCGAAGCGGCGCTGGAAGCTCATCGGCTGGCCCAGTTCGAACTTCTCCCAGGTGCCCTCGAAGCCGATGTTGCTGTCCAGCACCATCCGCTCGACCCGGTGCGGGAAGAGCGTGCCGTAGTAGGCGCCGATCATCGTGGCGTAGGACGGGCCGAAGTAGCTGAGCTTGCGCTCGCCGAGCAGGGCGCGGAACAGGTCGATGTCGTGGGCGGTCTGCTCGGTGTTCAGGTAGGGGATCAGGTCGCCGCTGCGCTCCTGGCAACTGGCGGCCAGCTTCCTGGCGTTGGCGATGACGCCGTCGATCGCGGCGGGGGACTGGTCGCGGTAGTCGCCGGCCAGGAACTCCTGGTACTCCTCCGGCGTCTGGCACACGGCCTTGGTGCTCGCGCCGACCCCGCGCTGGTCGAAGCCCACGATGTCGTAGGCGGCGGCGACGGCCGGGGCCGTCTCGGCCAGCCCGGCCGGGCGCGGCAGGCCCGAGGCGCCGGGGCCGCCGGCCGCCATCAGCAGGGTGCCCCTGCGCTTGGCCGGGTCGGTGGCGCGGTGCCGGGAGACGGCGATGCTCAGGTCGGCCCCGACGCCGGGGTGGTGCCAGTCGCGCGGGGCGGCCATGGTGGCGCAGTCCAGGGTGGGCTGCCCGGCGCAGGGCTGCCAGTTCAGGGTCTGGTGGGTGTAGCGGGCGGGTGCCGGGTCGGCGTCGCCCGGGTCGCGGGCGGTGTCGGCGCCGGCGGTGGCGGGTGCGGCGAGGCCGGCGAGGACGGCGGCGGCCACGGCCAGTGCGGCGCGCCGGAGGCGGGGCTTGGCCGTGGCCGGGACGGTGTCGGTCGCTGCGGTGCTCGTCGCTGCGGTGCTCGTCGGCGCGGTGTCGGTCGATGCGGTGTTGGTCACGGAAACGATCCTGTCCGAAACCCGCCCTGACGATCGATCACCCGTACCCCCGTCTTCGGGGTGGTGCTGGCTACACCCCCGTCCGGGTGGGAGCCCCAGCATCCGGTCTGTGGTGGACCGCGGCGGCCTCACCCCCGTCGAGGCCGCCGCGGCCGGTCAGTAGCCGGCGGTGAACCGCGCGCGGCGGTGGGCGGGCCTCTCGACCTCGTCGAGGAGGGCGATGGCGAGGTCCTCCATGGAGATCGCCGAGTTGCCGTCGGTGTCGACCAGCAGTTCGTCCCGTCCGAGCCGGAACCGGCCGGTGCGCACACCGGGCTCGAGCAGCGCGGCCGGGCTCAGGTAGGTCCAGTCGACATCGGCGTCGGCCGCGCGGTAGTGCGCGAGTTGCTCGTTGCAGGCCAGCGCGATCGGCCGGATCGCGGCGGGGAACCCGGGGTCCTCCACGAGGGTCATCCCGTCGGTGCCCGGGACGGTGAGGCTGCCCGCGCCGCCGACGGCCAGCAGCCGGACGCCGGTGCCGGCGATGCCCGCCAGCAGGCCCTTGGTGGCGACGGCCAGTTCGTGCTCGCTGCCGGGCACCGGGCGGGTGGCGGTGATGACCGCGTCCTGCCCGGGAGCTATCCGGGCGACGTCCTCGGGGTTGCGGGCGTCACCGACGGCGATGGCGGCGGCGGACGGCAGGCCGTGCGGCTTGGCCGGGTCCCGTACGACGGCGGTGACCTCGTGGCCGCGGGCGAGCGCCTCGGTCACGACCCGGCTGCCGACGTTGCCGGTGGCGCCGAACACGGTGATACGCATGGGGAGTTCTCCTTGAACCGGGCTGGACTGGATGCGGGATGCGGGATGCGGATTTTCGGGATGTGGGATGTGGGCGCGGGGTGCGGATGAGGCGGGTCAGGCGTTCTCGCGCACCGGTGGCGTGGAGGCCGATCGGGCCACCGGCGTCGACCCGGTGGCGGCGCCGGGCCGCCGGGTCTGGGCGACGACGAGCGAGCCGAGCACGACCAGGGCGCCCAGCGCCTGCAGCGGACTGAGGTCCTGTCCGAGCGCCAGCCAGCCGATCGCGGTGGCGACCACCGGGCTGAGCAGGGCGAGGAAGGAGACCGAGGTCGGCGTCAGCGCCTGGATCCCGCGGAACCACAGCACGTAGGTGAAGGCCGCGCCGATCAGGCACAGGTAGGTGTAGCCGAGCACGTTGGCGGCCGTGTAGTGGGACGGCGGCGCTCCCTCGGTGAGCAGCGTGAGCGGAACCAACA
The DNA here is from genome assembly GCF_055575795.1 of Kitasatospora sp. NPDC034023. Lineage (NCBI taxonomy): Bacteria > Bacillati > Actinomycetota > Actinomycetes > Kitasatosporales > Streptomycetaceae > Kitasatospora > Kitasatospora sp. NPDC034023. The sequence goes on along the minus strand of NZ_JBVIRY010000010.1, from coordinate 188,870 downwards.
GCATTCCGCCGGTGGTGAGTTGCCAGCCGGTGGTGGCGAGCAGCGGGGCGGGGGACACCCAGAGCTTGGAGAGGACGACGCCGGCGGCCATGACCACCGCGCCGCCGAGCGCGGCGGCCACCCCGAGGGCGTCCAGCTGCGCGTTGGCCCGCAGGACCAGCAGGCTCACGCCCGCCACGCCGGCGATGCCGGACAGCACGGTCCGCAGGGTGAGCCGGTCGCCGAGGACGGCGGCGGAGAGTCCGGCGGTGATCAGCGGCTGGACGGCGCCGACGGTGGCCGCGATGCCGCCGGGCAGGCGGTAGGCGGCGATGAAGAGCAGGGCCTGGAACGCCCCGATGTTGAGCGCGCCGAGGACCAGCGATCGCCACCACCAGCTGCCCTGCGGCAGTCGGCGGGTGAGGGCGATCAGGAGGAGCCCGGCGGGCAGGCAGCGGATGACGGCGGCGAGGAGGGGACGGTGGGGCGGGAGCAGCTCGGTGGTGACGAGGTAGGTCGTCCCCCAGATGGCGGGGGCGAGGGCCGTCACCAGTACGACGGCGAGGCGATGTCTTAGCACTAAGCCAATGTATCTCAGCGCTAAGGTATTTTCCATCGGAGCCGACCGGTGACGTGGCTCACAGTTATCTCACCGCTAAGGAATCCTGTACCTCACCGCTAAGGAACCCGAGCCCGATCGCCTACCCTGGAGCCGTGGCAGATCATGTGGACCGCGTAGTCGCGCAGTGGGCCGCCGAGCGCCCCGACCTGGACGTTTCCCCGATGGAGGTGTTCGGCCGGCTCAAGCGCCTCTACCGCCTGGTGGACGCGGCGCTCAACCGCACCTTCGCCGAGCACGGCCTGGACGCCGCCTCCTTCGACGTCCTCGCCACCCTGAAACGCAGCGGCCCGCCCTACCGCCTCACCCCCACCGGCCTGATGCAGTCCGCCATGGTCACCTCCGGCGCCATCACCCAGCGCCTCGACCGGCTGGAGGCCCGCGGCCTGGTCACCCGGACCCGCAGCGACCAGGACGGCCGCAGCCGCGAGGTCGCCCTCACCCCCGAGGGCCACGCCCTGATCGAGCGCGCGCTGCCCGACCACCTCGCCACCGAGTTCGGCCTCCTCGAGGGACTGGACGACGCCCGGACCGCCGCGCTGGTCGACGCGATGCGCACCATGCTGGCGGCCCTCGGAGACACCCCCGAGTAACGCCTCCGGCCCCGGCCCCGGTCCTGGCCCCGGCCCTTCTGCCTCAGGGATTGACGGCGACCGCCTTGAAGAAGGTGTAGTGGAAGGTCCCGCCCGGCTCGGCCGCGCGGCGCAGCTCCGCGATGCCCCGGTCGAAGTCCTCCGCCGTGGCCAGCCCGGCGGCCAGCGCCTCCGCCCGCACGGCCTCGACCATCGCGACGAAGGTCCGCAGGGTGAAGCCCTCCACCAGCGCCGGGCGGCCGCCGTCGGCGTACACCGTCCGCGGCCGGACCGTCACCTCGGTGAACCCGGCCGCCGTCAGCAGCGGGTAGAGGCGGCGGCCGATCAGCCCGTCGCCGCCCGCCTCGGCCTGGAGCCGGACCAGGTGGTCGATCGTCCGGCCGGCCGCCAGGCTCTGCGGGTGGAAGAAGGCCGAGCCGTGGTCGCCCTCGATCACCGTGATCGTCCCGCCCGGCCGCAGCACCCGCCGCAGCGCCGCGAGCCCGGCCGCCGGATTGGGCAGGTGCTCCAGCACGAAGCAGAGGAAGACGTGGTCGAACGCGCCGTCCGGGAACGGCATCCGGTGCAGGTCGCCGTGGTGCCAGGTGACCTTCGCGTCGGGCATCTGCGCCGCCACCCGGGCGCGGGCCTGCGCGAGCGACTCCGCCGAGAGGTCCATCGCGGTGAGCAGCGCCCCCGGGCCGGCGGCCAGCAGGTGCACCGTCTGAGCCCCCACCCCGCAGCCTGCCTCCAGCACCCGGCTGCCCGCCGGGTAGGCCGTGCCCGCGTGCAGCAACTCGGCGAGGGTGTCCGCCTGGTCACCGAGGCGCTGCGCCTCGGCGTCCGAATAGCCGTGGACGTACTCCGAATGGCCGTGGACGTCGGTCGTGTTCTCTGGCGGTGCCGTTTCCGTGGTCATGGCCCCCACCCTCGCGCCACTATGGTCCGGTGAACAGGTCCAAAGCCACCACGTCGGACAGGTCCAAAGCTGCCGCATCCGACAGGCCCAAAGAGCTCGGCGCCGACTTCCTCCAGCTCGACACCGCCGACGCCCCGCCCGGCGGCCTCGCCGACTGGCTCGCCCGCCGGCTGCGCGAGGCCGTCGCCGACGGGCGGCTCCCGGCCGGCAGTCGGCTGCCCGCCAGTCGGGTGCTGGCGGCCGAACTCGGCGTCTCCCGTGGGGTGGTGACCGACGCCTACCGTCGCCTCGCCGAGGAGGGGCGGGTCGCCGGGCGCGGCCGGGGCGGCACCGTCGTGGTCGAGGCCCCGGCCCCTCCCGCCGCGCCCGACCCCGAACCTCCCCGCCCCCGGTCGGCGGCGCCCGCCCTCTTCCGGGACGACCCCGACTCCGAGGTGTTCGACCTGCTGCGCGGCACCCCCGCCCGGATCGACCTCACCCCCGGCGTACCCGACCTCGCCGCCTTCCCCCGCACCGCCTGGCTGCGCGCCGAACGCGCCGTCCTCGACGGCCTCGCCGCACACGACCTCGGCTACGGCGACGTCCGCGGCACCCCGGCCCTGCGCCGGGCCGTCGCCCACTGGCTCGCCCGCAACCGGGGCATCCGCGCCGACCCCGACGAGGTGCTGATCGTCGCCGGGACGGCCCAGGCCCTCGCCCTGCTCGGCCGCGCCCTCGAACGGACGGGCATCACCGAGGTCGCGGTCGAGGACCCCGGCTCCCTCGGCGCCCGCCAGCACCTCGCCCACTGGCTCGCCGCCACCCCGCCCGTCCCGGTCGATGCCGACGGCATCCGGGTCGACGCCCTGCGTGCCACCGGCGCGCAGGCCGTGCTGCTCACCCCCGCCCACCAGTACCCGACCGGCGTCGTCCTCGGCGGCGACCGCCGACGCGACGTGTTGCGCTGGGCGGCGGAGGGCGGCCTGGTCATCGAGGACGACTACGACGCCGAGCACCGCTACGACCGCCCGCCCGTCGCGGCGCTGCGCGCCACCCTGCCGGACCGGGTCTGCTACGCGGGCAGCATCTCCAAGCTGCTCGCCCCGGCCCTGCGAACCGGCTGGCTGCTGGTACCCGCCCGCCTCCGCGGCGCCGTCCTCGACGCCAAGCGCTTCGCCGACCTCGGCAACCCGGTCCTGCCCCAGCTCGTCCTCGCCCACCTGATGGAGTCCGGCGAACTCGACCGCCACCTACGGCTGCTGCGCCGCCGCCACCGCCGCCGCCGGGATGCCATGATCACCGCCATCCGCACCCACCTCCCCGGCGCCACCGTCCACGGCGCGGCGGCAGGCCTCCACCTGATGCTCACCCTGCCGCCGGAACTCGGCTGCACCGACACCGAGTTGGCCACCGCCGCACTGGCCCGGGGCGTGAAGGTCCAGCCCCTCTCCTGGCACGCCCGCCTCCCGTACCCACCCGGCCTGGTCCTCGGCTACGCGGCGGGCTCACCGCCCGAGATCACCGAAGGCATCGCCGTCCTCGGGCAGTTGGTCCGCCACGCGGGGTGAGGGCGGGCGCAGCCGAAGCCAGGCCGGGCGCGAGCGCCGGGCCCGAGCGCCGAGCCTGCGTGCCGGGCCCGAGCGCCGGGGCCGGCTTCCGTTACAGAGCGCCGTGCCACCAGGGGTCGGCCGCGGCGCGGGCGAGTTCGGCGTCGTACTGCTCGGCTTCGAAGTCGAACTCCGGCGGGCGGGCCTCCAGATATGGCACCTCCCAGTCCGAGCAGCGGATGACGTTCCCGAAGCGCTGCACGTCGGCGGAGAGGTAGCCGCAGCAGCCGCCGGTGCAGTCGGGCTCGCCCAGCTCCACGCGGTGCGGCTCGGCGGTCGCCTGCAGCGGGCTCGGGCGGTCGCGAGGGAGCAGCAGGCCGGCCCACCGGCCCTGGCCGGCGGCCCCGGCCGCCTGGGCCACCAGGTCCTCGCCGTTGACCCAGACCCGCACCTCGGCGGGGAGGCGCGGGCCGGGCGGCAGGATCCTGATCTCCAGTCGATCGAACATCCGGCCAGCCTAGGGCCCTGCGGGGCATCGTCTGTCGGAATATCGGCTGGACCCGGTGTGGGGTGGAATGGCGGATCGGGGTCCTGGGTACGCTGACGGGCCGTAGACCGCTGCTGACCCAGGAGGCGTGATGGCCCCGCTCCGGCGAGTCGCCCGGTTCGGGGCGGTGCTGACGGTCCTGGGGGCCGCGTTCGGGCCCGCCCCGATCGGGTCGGCGTCCGCGCCCCGCAGCACCCACCCGGAGAGGACCGTAGCGATGGCCGCCCAGGACCAGGAGGAGTCGCGCTTGCTCGCCGGACGGCGGATCGTCCTCTCGTACGCGGGCCCGACGCCGCCGCCCGGGGTGCTGCGGACGATCCGGGAGGGCCGGGCGGCCGGGGTGATCCTGTTCGGCGAGAACGTCACCGGCCCGGAGCAGCTCGCCGAGGCCGTCGCCGAGTTGAAGCAGGCGGCCGCCGAGGCGCCGAACCCGCGCGCGCTGCTGCTGATGACCGACCAGGAGGGCGGCAGGATCCGCCGGCTGCCCGGTGCGCCCGAACTCTCCGCCCGCCGCACCGGGTCGGCTCCGAACCCGGCGGCCGCCGCGGTGGACTCCGGCACCGGCGCCGCCCGGACCCTCACGGACGCCGGGCTGAACGTCAACCTCGCCCCGGTGCTCGACGTCTACGACACCCCGGACAACTTCATCGACCACTTCGAGCGTTCCTACAGCCAGGACCCCGCCACGGTCGGGAGGTTGGGCAGCGCCTTCCTCGCCGCCCAGCAGAGCCTCGGCGTGGCCGCGACCGCCAAGCACTTCCCGGGCCTCGGCGCCGCCGCCCGCGAGGAGAACACCGACGACCGCCCGGTCACCCTCACCGTCCCGCTGGAGCAGCTGCGGACCCGCGGCGAGGCGCCCTACCGGTCCGCGATCGCGGCGGGTGTCCGGCTGGTGATGGCCTCCTGGGCGGTCTACCCGGCACTGGACCCGGAGCGCCCGGCCGGACTGTCGCCCACTGTCATCCAGGGCGAGCTCCGCGGCCGGCTGGGCTTCGACGGCGTGACCGTCACCGACGCGATGGAGGCCGGCGCGCTCGCTCCGTACGGCGACACCGGCGACCGCGCGGTGGCCGCCGCCGAGGCCGGCATGGACCTGCTGCTCTGCTCCGTCCGCGACCCGCAGCAGGCCGAGGACGCCACCGATGCCCTGGCCGATGCCCTCGACTCCGGCCGGCTCGATCGCGACGCCTTCGCCGCCGCCGTCGCCCGGGTCGACGCCCTGCGCGCCTCCCTCGGCTGACCGGTCGCGGAGGCGGTGCGGAGGCGGTTCACCTGGGGGCAACGTGGGCGTTGCCTGGGGGCTTGCGCGGGTTGGGTCACTCAAGGGTGATTGCGCCATCGAAGGTCTGGTTTCGGTCGAGCCGGTAGTTCCAAGGGTAAAACTGGCTCGTCGCATAGGAATCGCATGACAAAGTATCTGTCTGTGGGCCTATGAAATGTCATATGTGCCACGCCACCTGTCTCTGACCGTCCTCGTGCCCTCCCAGGAGGAACTCATGAACCGCATCGCCAAGATCGCGGCCGGCGCCGCCGGCGCCGGCGCCCTGTTCGCGGTGCCCGTACCGGCGTTCGCCTCGGCCCCGACGGCTGCCGCTGCCACCACCGTCACCACCTGCGGGTGGTCCGGCCTGCAGGCCGGGCTGTCCACCAAGGTCTGCGCCGACGTCACCGGCAACAGCGTCGTGCTGTACGGGCAGATCGGGCTGGCCGGCCCGCCGTCGCCGGGCACCCCGTGGCCGCCGGCGCCGCAGGAGCTGCTCACCCGGGTGTCGGCCGACGTGACCGGCGGTAACTCGCTCGGCGCGGTGAACGGTCGCACCGTGTTCACGGTCAGCACCGTGCGGGTCGACGGGATCACGGCGACCGCGCCGTGCGGTTCGACCGTGCACGCATCCTTCTCGGTCGAGACGATGTGGTGGGGACCGTCCCCGGTGACGGTCGATGTGCCTGTAGTCTGCTGACGGCTCATCACTGTGACTGCCGAGCCCGGGAGTTGGTAGCGTCTCGGGCTCGGCGTTCGCATGTCCGGGCGCGGCGTGCCGATGTGAGGTGGGTCACCTGCGCGCGTCGCCCGGGAGTCGTCGAGCTGTGACGACTTGAAGAAATCTTCATCTGTCCGCGATGATGCCTACCGGCCGTGGCGCGCACCCGCCCGGCCGGGACGACCACCGAGCCGGATTCGAGGGAGGCGCGCGGACGATGCCGGTCCCGCTGTACCAGGCCAAGGCGGAGTTCTTCCGCACCCTCGGCCACCCCGTGCGGATCCGGGTCCTGGAGCTGCTCCAGGACGGACCCAGGCCGGTGCGCGAGCTGCTGGCGGAGATCGAGGTCGAACCGTCCAACCTCTCCCAGCAGCTCGCGGTGCTACGCCGCACCCAGCTGGTCACGGCCACCCGTGAGGGCAACACGGTGGTGTACGCGCTCAGCACCCCGGACGTGGCCGAGCTGCTGCGCGCGGCGCGCCGGATCCTGACCGAGCTGATCACCGACCAGGGCGCGCTGCTCACCGAGCTGCGTGTGTCCGGCGGCCGGCGGTCCCGCTGAGCCGCGCCCGGCCCGTCCGCCCGACCCGAGGAGCACCACCCACCATGAACGACGGCACGAGCGAGGAGAAGAGGCGCCGCAAGGCGATGCTGATCCGCGCGGGCATCTACATCTTCGCCACGCACCTGTTCGCCGGCTTCGTGCTGCTGCTGTTCGCGCTCGGCGGCCGGAAGTAGCGGGGCGCGAGCGGGCGGCTGTCCGGTGCCCCCGCTCATCGGTGCGCCGGCTCAGCGCTGCCCTCCGTTCAAGGCTGCTCTCCGTTCAGCGCTGCCTCCGTTCAAGGTTGTTCTCCGTTCAGCGCTGCCGCCCGCCGTCCGGCACCAGGTAGCGGTCGCTGGTGCTGGTCCAGGCCTGTACGCCGGCGACGAGCTCCCGGGTGCCGTCCAGGTACCAGCGCCCCGCCGGGTGGCGGCGCTGCAGGTCGCGGCGCAGGTCCTCGCTCTCCTGCCGCAGTCGCGCCACCCGGTCGCGGACGGCGCGGACGGCGCGGCTCCGGGTGCAGCGGCGGGCCCGTTGCAGGGTGAGCACGGTGTTGAAGGCGGCCGCGGTCTGCCGTTCCTCCCGCTCCAGCGAGTAGAGGTCGTTGATCAGCGTGGCGGTGTCGGCGGTGTTGGCGCGCAGGCGGTGCAGCGCGGGCTCCGCGTGGAGGGCGGCGGGGGCGTCGGCGCCGTGGACCCGTTCCAGTATGTTCATGAACGGGTAGAGGCAGCTGCCGTGTCGGCGCAGCCGCATGGTGTCCGCCAGGCCGAGGGCGGGCACGGTGCCGCGGGCGCGGTGGTCGGCTTCGGCGGGGAAGGTGGCCAGGCAGGCCTGCCATTCGCGGGCGGCGCGGGCGCGCCAGGCGGGGGACATCGACGCCGTCTGACGTTTCCACAGTTCCCGCCAGGAGCCCAGGAGTTGGCAGTCCGGAGGGGTGCTTCTGCCGTCGAGGACGGCGATCAGCGGGTCGACCAGGGCGTGTGCCTCGGCCGGGCGGCGTCCGGGCGTGCCGTCGAAGCGGTCGTCCAGGATGGTGAACCAGCCCAGCATGTCCACCAGCAGGTCGAGTTCGGTGCCGCGGGCGGTGGGGAAGGCGTGGCCGATCAGCTCGTGCAGGGCGTAGGCCCGGTAGCCGGGCAGCTCCGCGGGGGTGAGCAGGCCGTGGTGGACCGCCCAGTCGGTGTGCCGGTCCGCGGCGGCGCGCAGCTCGCCGGGCGGGCGTGCCGGCAGGGCGGCCGTGGGGGTGCCGGTGAACGGGCAGCCGCCTGGTACCGCCGGTTCGTCGCGCGAGGGCGCCGCACCGCTCGCCCGCGCGGTCCGTTCGCTGCGCGCGGCCCGGCCCGCGCCGCCCGCCGGCCCCGCGTCGGTCGACCGCTGCTCGCGCGGCGCCAGCCGGACGCGCAGCCCCTGCGCCTGGACCGTCGTCCAGACCACCTCCCGGGCCCGCGCTCCGGGCACGGCCTCAGGGCGCCAGCGGCGCAGGATCGCGGCTGCCGCGACCGTCAGCTCGGCCCAGGCGAAGGCCTCCCCGATGCACTTGTGCTTGCCCGCTCCGAAGGGCAGGAAGGACGGCCGCCCGGTGCCGCCGCCGTCCTGCCAGCGCTCGGGGCGGAAGCCGAGCGGCTCGGGGTAGCGGACCGGGTCGCGGTGCAGCGCGGTGAGGCTGTACAGCAGTTCGGTGCCGGCCGGGATCCGGTACGGGCCGAGGTCGACCGGGACCTGGGCGGTGCGCATCAGGAAGGCGTTGGGCGCGTGCAGGCGCACCACCTCCTGGGTGACGTTGCGGGTGTACGTGAGCCGGGCCAGTGCCTCGGGGGTGGGGATGGTGCCGGCGGGCAGGTGCTCGTCCAGTTCGGCCAGGACGCGGGCCTCCACCTCGGGGTGGCGCAGCAGTTCGTCGAGCAGCCAGGTCAGTGTGGTGGAGACGGTCTCGGTGCCCGCGCCGAACATGGTGATGGCCTCGGACCGGACGTCGGCTTCGGTGAGCGGGCGGCCGGTGCCCGGGTCGGTCGCGGCGCGCAGCAGGCCGGGCAGGGTGCCCCGGCCCCGGCCCCGGCCCCGGCCCCGACCCTGACTCTGGTCGGAACGGGTGTTCGCGGTACGGCCGTTGACGGCCTGGTCGACGACCCGGTTGAGCACCCGCACGGCGGCGTCGAAGCGCCGGTTGACGGGCAGCGGCAGCCGGGCGAGCGCCGGGTGCGGGTAGAGGGACTGGACGATCTGGCCCTTCACCATGTCCGGCAGCGCCTGCTGGAAGGCGAGGGTGGCGTCCTCGCTGAGCCGGGCGTCGAACAGTGAGCGGGTGACGATCTCCAGTGCCAGGTGGTTCATCTCCTTGGCGACGTCGAGGACCTGACCGGGGCGCCAGCGCCCGGCGCGCTCCTCGGTGACCTGGTGCATCACGGCCAGGTATTCGCCCATCCGGTCCGGGCCGAACGCGGGCTGGATGATCCGGCGCCGGTCGCGGTGGGCCTGCCCCTCGGACATCAGTAGGCCGTCGCCGAACGCCGTCTTGAGGGTGTCCTGGACGGCGCCGCGCGGGCAGTCGTAGGCGAGCGCGACGAGCAGGGTGTGGACCAGCCGGGCATCGGTGACGACGCAGACGGTGCGCGGCCCGAGGCGGATGCGCACCACGCCGCCGTGGCGGGAGAGGGAGCCGAGGAAGCCGAGCGGGTCGCGCAGCAGGGCGGCGGCGTGCCCGAGGCCGGGGAGCGCGCCGGGGGCGAGCGGGGGCACGGCCGCACGGGTCAGGGGGGACGGGTGCGCCGCGGATCTCGGGGCGACGATCCGTTTCCGGGTCTCGGTCTGCAGGTTCATGACATTACCTCTCACGGGAGGGCCGGTGCGGGCGGTGCCGGGCGGGCACCGGCACACCGGCCGCGAGTCGGGGGACGGGCCAGCGCGGACCCGCGCGCACCCCCACCGGAGGGCGCATGCCATGGCAAACGCGCCGTTCCCACGGGCGTTGCGCCGAACACGCGGGGATCACTCCAACGGCGGATCTCCCCGGCCCTCCCGTGCCCGCCCCGAGAGCCGGGGTGACCTGCGCGGATGTCCCGGGCTGAAAGGTCCGCGGCAGGGCCGGGCCGGAGGGTCTTCGGACCCTCGCCGCAGAGCCGTGCGAGGGCCGGCAATGGTGGCGGAGAAGGAGGAGCCTGATGACCCGTTTGTGCCGACCGGGAGCAGGGACCACGGACTGCGACGAGGTCATGCTGACCGTCCGGATCACCGCGGCCGAGCGGGCGCTGCTGCGCGTCCTGGCCCGGCCCACCCCCTTCGCCCGGTGGCTGCCCGCCGCGGTCGCGGACCTGCTGCCGCTGCTCGGCGGCCTGGCCGCCGCACTTTGCTGATGAGTCGTCATATGCCTGACGAGGATGGCCTGTTTGGGATGGAAAGCGACCTTCCCAGGGCTCTGGTCAGCACCCCTCGACGGGTCTAGCATTCCGTCACGGCCGACGGAGTCGCAAGGCCCCGCGACTCCGGCCGGGTGGCCGCCACCACCCCATGCCGGGGAGCGCGCACCCCCCGAGTGCGCTCCCCGGCTCTTCCTGTTCCGGACCGTTCTTCCTGTCCCGAACCGTTCCGCGGCTTCGCCCGCCGCGACCGCCCGATCCGGCGGAGCGAGTCGGACACCGCGAGCGCTCGATCCGGCCGAGCGAGTCGGCGACCGCGACCGCCCGATCGAACGGGTCGAAGAAATTCGTAAAAGGTTTCTGTTATTCCCGGCCGTCCCGTCCGCTCTCCGGAGTGTCGGAAGGCCCGAGCCCCCTTTCACCACAGGGCACGGGTCGTCGCACGAGGAAAGGAACGCGATGGGACACCGGAGCAGCGAGCTTCGTCGGCGCAAGCGCCGCAGGCTCACCCGCAGGAGCGCCCTGGTCGCCGCAGCGGTGGCGGCAGGGTTGGTGGCGGGGACGCTCGGCATCCGCACCGCGCTGGAGCCGGCGGCCATGCACAGCGCCGTCACGGCCGCGGCGGACGTGGTCGACAATTCGGGGTCGCAGGCCGGACTGGTCGGCGACGACGGCGGACCGGGCGAGACCGGCACCGCCGAGGGGGCCACCCAGGCACCCGCCCCGAAGCGGGACGAGAAGGCCGTGCCGCTCAAGGCGATACCCAAGGACCAGCCCGACCGCGGCCTGGTCTACGCGGGATTGAGCCTGCCGGGCAGCGACCGCTGCGGCGGCACGCTGGAGGTCACCGGTAGCACCCAGTGCAGCCACGGTCCGGACGTGCCGCCCAAGGGCGTGGACATCCACCAGGACGTCGCGCCGGTCGCGGCACCGGCCGCCCAGGCGCCCGCGCTCACCCCCGCGGCCGGGGCTCAGCCGCCCGCCGCCGCCGACCTGCTGAAGGGCGCCGCGCCCGTCCTGGACGCCACGCAGAAGGCGCTGCTCGGCGGCTCCGGCAGCGCCGCCGCGGAGCCCGCCCCGGGCGCGGCGGCGGCCGCGCCCGCCGGATCGAAGCTGGTCTGCGAGGGCGACGGCAGCAGCGGCAACCGCGTCCAGGTGGTGTACGTGCACAGCCCGGGCAACGACCGCTTCGCCCAGTACCTGCCCTCGTTCAAGAAGTGGGCCGCGGACGTCGACGTCATCTACAACGCCAGCGCCGGCGAGACCGGCGGCGAGCGGCACGTCCGCTTCGTCACCGAAGCCGACTGCACCGCCTCGGTGCTGAACGTGCAGATCTCCGACGCCGAGATCCAGGACTTCAACGCGACCAACCGGGCCCTCGCCGCGCAGGGGTTCAACCGCAAGGACCGCAAGTACATGATGTTCACCGACGCCAAGGTGTACTGCGGGATCGGCACCTTCGCCGGGGACGAGCGCCCCAGCCAGGACAACCTCAGCAACTTCGGTCCCTCGTACGGCCGGACCGACTCCGGCTGCTGGAGCGGCAGCACCGCCGCGCACGAGCTCGGCCACAACCTGGGCGCGGTGAACAACAGCGCGCCGAACTCCAGCAAGGCCGGGCACTGCGTCGACGAGTGGGACATCATGTGCTACTCGGACGCCCCCAACTACCCGCAGATGCGGACCGTCTGCCCGGACCGCGCCCATGACGACCGGCTCGACTGCAACCACGACGACTACTACAACACCGCGCCCGCGCCCGGAAGTTACCTCACCACGCACTGGAACGTCGCCAACAACCGGTTCCTCATCGCCGGCGGCGGCAGCGGCCCGAACCCCACGCCCACGCCGACCCCGACGCCCACACCGACCCCGACCCCGACTGCGACGGCTTCCCCGACCCGCACGCCCTCGCCGTCCCCGACGCCCACCGGCAGCCCCACCGCCACGCCGACCGGCTCCCCGTCGCCGACCGCGACCCCGACTCCGGGCAACGCCGGACCTGATGTGAGCACCAGCCAGATCACCCAGAATTCCGTGATGCTGAGCTGGAAGGCGGCCCCCGCGGCGGCCGGCTACGACGTCCTGCTGAACGGCCAGACGATCGGTACCGTCCGTTCGACCGTGGTCGGCGTGGTCCGCCTCGCCCCCGGCACCTCTTACACCGTGGCCGTCGCCGTCCGCGACGCCGCCGGTGCGGTCGGCAAGCCCGGCCGGGCCGCCACCTTCCGTACGGTCTCCGACAGCGGACGCCCGCAGCCGAGCGCGAACTACACCATGGTCAACGGCCTCACCGGCCAGGCGGCCGACCTGTGGGGCAGCTCGATGAACGACGGCACCGTGGCCATCGCCTACCAGCGCACCGGCTACGCCAACCAGAAGTGGCAGTTCGATGACGCCGGGAACGGCGCGGTGCGGATCAAGTCCGCGCGCTCCGGCAAGTGCCTGCAGCTCGGCGGCACCCCGGTCGCCGGTCAGTACGTCGCCCAGCAGCCGTGCTCCGACGCAGCCGCGCAGAAGTGGCAACTCACCGCCGCGGACGGCGGGTTCACCATCACGGCGGACGGTGGTTCGCTGGTGCTGGGGCTCAGCGACCGTTGGTACTACGGTGGTTGGCTGCTGGAACTGCAGCAGGCGAACGGCCGGCCGTACCAGAACTGGTCGCTGCTGAAGACCTCGTAGGTCGGTCCCTCCACAAGCCCGCACGTCGCGAAGCCCGTAAGTCGCGAAGCACGTCAGTCGTTTCGCCCCGTTCGCCGGGCGTGGCCGCCCCCTGAGGCGGCCGCGCCCGGCGCACCCGCTTCCCGCGCCCGTCCCCCACACCGCCACGAGGAATGCCCGTCATGCGAACCCGCCCGATCCTCGCTGCCCGCCCGATCCTCGCCGTCGCCGCCCTCGTCGCGGCGGCCGTCCTGCCCGCCGCCGCGCCCGCGGCCGCCCACGGCGACAGCGTCCACCTCGACGTCACCGGCCAGCAGAACGGCCACGTCAGCACCGTCGCCACCTGGGAGAACGACCACGATCCGGTCACCGAGGAGTTCGCCGGCACGCTCTCCGCCACCGCCGCGGACGGCCGCGCGGTCGGCCCCTGGCGCCTGATCACCGTCCCCGGCCACCCGGGGACGTACACCACCCGGGAGATCCTCCCCGCCGGGCACTGGCAGGTGACCGTCGACTGCGCCTTCCCCTCGCTGGGCCACGCCCAGCGCGAGCTCGACGTCGAGGCCGCCGTCATCAACGACCCGGTGCCCGCGGGCACGGCGGCCTCACCGCCGTCGGCCGAGGCCACCGCAGGGGCGGCGTCCGCACCCGCGCCCGCCCCCGCGCAGGCGGCCACCGCCGGGCCCGTCCGCGCGACCACGGCCGCACCCGCCGGCGAGACCACCACCGACAGCACCACCTGGGCCGCCATCGGCACCGCCGCCGCAGCCGTCCTGCTGACCGTCGCCGGCCTCTGGCTCCGTCGTCGCCGGGCCTGAGCGGCCGGGTCCGGGGGCCACCACCCATGAGCCGCAGTACCCGAGCCGCCGAGCCCGCCTCACCGCCCCTGAGCTGCCGGTACTGCCGACCCGGGAACCGGCAGGGCACGAACCGGCGTCCTCTCCGATCATCGGGTGCCGCCGGGTGCCCGGCCGATCGCAAGGGAGCATTCGCGGATGAAGAAGGTCCTGATCACCGGCGGAGCGGGGTTCATCGGCAGCACGGTGGCGTCCGCCCTGCTCGACCGGGGGATCACCCCGGTCGTGCTGGACGACCTGTCGAAGGGCCGGGCCGAGTTCGTCGAGGACCGGATCTTCTACCAGGGCGACATCGCCGACGCCGCCGTGCTCGACCGGATCTTCGCCGACCACCCTGACATCGACGCCACCGTGCACTGCGCCGCGAAGATCGTCGTACCGGAGTCGGTGGCCAAACCGCTGTACTACTACCGGGAGAACGTCGCCAAGACGGTCGAACTCCTGGACTCCCTCCAGCGACACGGCTGCACCCGCATCGTCTTCAGCAGCTCCGCCTCCATCTACGCGCCCACCCCCGACGCCCGGGTCGACGAGCGCAGCCCGGTCGACGCCAACAGCCCGTACGCGCGCACCAAGCAGATGATGGAGCAGGTACTCCAGGACTGGACCCGGGGCGAGGGGGCCGAGCGGCAGCGCGTCATCACCCTGCGCTACTTCAACCCGATCGGCGCCGACCCGCAGCTGCGCACCGGACTGCAGGACCTCAACCCGACCCATGCCCTCGGCAAGCTGATCGAGGCGCACACCACCGGCGCGCCGTTCACCGTGACCGGCGTCGAGTGGGAGACCCGCGACGGCTCCGGCATCCGCGACTACGTCCACGTCCAGGACCTCGCCGAGGCACACGTCGCGGCGCTGCTCCGCTTCGACGAGGTGATCGCCCCGGGCGCGGCGGACCGCTACCGCGTGATCAACGTCGGGACGGGCGACGGCACCACCGTCCGCGAGTTGATCGCCGCCTTCGAACAGGCCGTCGGCGCCCGGCTCGACGTCCGGGAGGCGGACCCGCGCCCCGGCGACGTGATCGGCTGCTACGCCGCCGTCGACACCGCCCGCGAGCTGCTGGACTGGCAGCCCCGGCGCGGCATCGCGGAGGGGGTCACCGACGCGCTCGCCTGGCGCGCCAAGTGGGCTGCCCGCCTGGGCGTCTGATCCTTCGGGAGTTCGGGGCCTGCCTCCGACTGCTGGTCAGTCCCTCCGGCCGCCCGTCAGTCCTCCGGCGGCCCGTCAGTCCTCCGGCCGGCGCCCGGCGGCGGCGGTTCGCGGGCAGGCCCTTCCTCACGGCCACGTCTCGGCCTCGCGGCACGGCCTCATGTCACGGTCTCACTTCACGGCCTCGCCGGACTTCGTCCAGTTGTCGCGCAGCCGGTCCAGGTAGGACTGCGCCTGGGAACCGATCTTGACGCCCCGGGCGAAGGCCAGCATGTTGCCCGCGCCCGCGTTGTAGCCGAGGGCGACGAGTTCGTCGCGGCTCAGCGACACGCTCGGGTGGGCCGGGAGCTGCGCGGCGAGGTCGTGCAGGTGCCACGCGGCCGCCTGGACGGCGAGGTTGCGGTCGTCCGGGAGCTCCTCCCACTGGCGGGAGGCGAACGGGCGGCCCGGCTTGGTGTCGTCGAACGCGGCGCGGTGCATGTTGGCGATGCCGAAGGAGGCGTCCGGTTTGCTGCGCTGCCAGGCCCGTTCCAGCTCGGGGTCGTGCGGCTTGTACGACTCGTTGTAGAGGATCGCCATCAGCAGCTGCGGGTTGACCCCGGCCTCGGCGGCGTACTGGCGGACCGGCGCCGCGTAGTCGGCGGGGTCGTACCCGGCGGAGGGCTTCGACGGCGCGGCCGAGGGGCCGGCCGACGGTGTGGCGCCGGACGACGGGGCCCCGGACGAGTGGGCCGACGCGGCGCCGGACGGGGCGGGGTCGGCGGAGGTCGCGCCGTCGTGGCCGTTGCCGCGGATGAGGCCCAGTACGGCCACGACCACGACGCCGATCACCAGCCGGCGTCCCCAGCCCGGCCCCTTCTGTTCCTCGCTCACCGCTGCCGGCCCTCCCCGTTCGTCCGTGCGCTCGTTCGACCGCCGTACGGTCGATCGTGTCCGGCGGCAGGTTACTCGGCGGGCTTCCGGTCGCCGTCGAGGTTGCGGAAGAGGTCCTTCGCCTTCTCGACGCCGGTGTCGATCTGCCCGCTGTACTTGCCGTCCGTGCGATCGTCGATCGCGTCGCCGACCTTGTCCAGGCCCTGTCCGATCACGTCGCCGTGCTCGCGGGCGAGGTCGGTGGCCTTGTCCGCGAGGTCCTTCAGACTCTCAGACATGGTTACGCTCTGCTCCTCCGATGCGTTCCTGATGGTGTGCCGACGTGGCGGGGATCATGGCCATCCTAACGACGGCCCACCGAACGGTTCGCCTGCTGTCGGTCGGCAGCGGGTGACTTTCGGTGACACGGGTTTGTATGCTCCAGCCCGACTTCTACAGAGATGTAGAGGGCGGGGCCGCCGCCAGGACCGAAGGCGTCCCGGCATCCGCGCCGGTGCGACCGCGCCGCCGCAGCCGCAACGATCGAGGGAAGTGCGCATGGCCGGCCAGCGGGCGAGAACGCCGTACCAGGACGCGGGACCGCGCACCGAGGACCGTGCTTTCCCCGCCCAGCGCTCCCACCCGGCCGGGGGCGCGGCCGGTGAGGGGGGCGCGGCGGACGCAGGGGGCGCCGGCGCGGAGCGGTCGGCGCGGGCGCAGCGGGCGGGAGTGGCGCGCCGTCGGCAGCAGGCGCGGTGGCGCGGCGGGCTGGTGGCCGCGCTCTCGGCGGTCGGACTGCCCGTGCTGGGCGGTGTGGCGGACGAGTTGGGCGGGCCCGGCGTCGGACTCCTGTTCGCGGTGGGCTCGGTGCTCGGACCGGGCATCGCGGCGGCGCTGTGCAGCCGGCCGGGCCGGTGGTGGGTGGTGACGGCGGCTCCGATCGTGGTGCTGCTCGCCGCGTCGGGCGTGGAGTACGTGGCGCATCCCCACAAGTACCAGGGCAAGAACCTCGGCACCGGCGCGCTGCGCTGGGTGGTCGGGGCGTTCCCGGTGATGGCCGCCGCGGTGGGCGTGGCGCTGGCGGTGGTCGTCGGCCGGGCAGTGGCCGACCGCCGCCGGGCAGTGGCCGACCGCCGCCGGGCGGTGGCCGACGGCCGACGACCCGACAGTTCGGGCGTCCCGACCGGAGGGAGCCGCCGTGGCTGAGCGCAACCGGAGCCGGAGCCGGAGCCGTACCGACGGCGGCGGCGCCGCTGGTCGTACCGGCCGTACCGGCAGTCCGCGCGGCCGCGCCCCGCGGCGCGGCGCCGCCCCGCTGACCGTCGCCGGGCGCACGCTGGCCTGCACCGTCTCCGTCGCCGTGCTCGGGGCCAGCGGCTTCACCTGGTACGAGTACCGAAGCCTGGACGACGGCATGATCAAGTCCACCGCGCTGAGCGAGGCCAAGAAGAACGCCCCGCCGCACCTCGACAAGTCCGTCAACCTGCTGCTGATCGGCCTGGACAGTCGCAAGGACATGGACGGCAACGACCTGCCCAAGCAGTTCGTCGAGGACGAACTGCACGCCGGCTCCAGCGAGATCGGCGGCTACAACACCAACGCGCTGATCGTGCTGCACATCCCGGCCAACGGCGGCAAGGTCACCGCGCTGTCCGTCCCGCGCGACGACTACGTGCAGACCGTCGGCGCCGACGGCAAGATGCACAAGATCAAGGAGGCGTACGGCATCGCCAAGGACGCCGCCGAGCTGAAGCTGGGCGGCAAGGGGCTCTCCAAAGCGGAGCTGGAGCGGCAGAGCCGGGAGGCCGGCCGCTCGGCCACCATCCAGACCGTGCAGAGCTTCCTGGACGTTCCGATCGACCACTTCGCGGAGGTGAACCTGATCGGTTTCTACGACATCGCCAAGGCGGTCGAGCCGATCCAGGTCTGCCTCAACCACCCCGTGGACGATCCGATCACCGCCCGGACCGCCACCCACGAGGGCGGCGGCACCGGCCTCAAGCTCCCGGCCGGGATCAGCTCCCTCGACGCCGCCCAGGCGCTCTCCTTCGTCCGCCAGCGCCACCACCTCACCAACGGCGACCTCGACCGCACCCACCGGCAGCAGGCGTTCATCTCCTCCGTCGAGTACAAGCTCAAACAGCAGGGGATCCTGAACGACTTCGGGCAGATGCAGAAGCTGTTCGGGGTGGTGAAGAAGGACGTCGTCATCGACAACGAGTGGAACATCCTCGACTTCGCCCAGCAGGCGCCCAACCTGACGGGCGGCAACGTCGAGTTCAACACCCTGCCGATCTCGGGGTTCAAGACGGTCGGCGGACAGGAGGTCAACACCGTCAACCCGGACCTGATCAAGAAGATCGTCCGACAGCTGTTCAACCACGAGACGGCGCCGGCCGCTCCGGCCCCGGCCCCCGGCGACACGGCGGGCGATTCGGCCGCTTCACCCCTGGCCTCCGCCGGCTCCGCCCCGGCCTCGCCGAGCGGGTCGGCCAAGGCGGTGGTCGACATCAACGCGGCGGCCGGCGCCGGTGCCGCCTCCACCGAGTCCAAGGCGCTGGCCGAACTCGGTTACCAGGCGGGGAAGATCGGCGACGCCCCCGCCAGGACCCGGATGACCACCGTGGCCTACGGCACCGGGGCCAAGGCCGACGCCCAGCAGCTCGCCGGCCGCTACGGCGTCACCGCCGCGCCCTCCGGTGCCGTTCCACCGGGCCACGTCCTGCTCACCCTCGCCGCCACCCGCACCCCGACCCCCACCGCCGCGCCCTCCGGCACCGCCGCATCGGGCGACCCGTCCGCCGACCCGGCGGCGGGCCTGCCCATGCAGGGACCCGCGGTGAAGGCGGGCGGGATCCCCTGCGTGGACTGAGGCGCGCGTCCCGAAGGGGCGCCGGTCGAGGACCTCGGCTGCTCAGGGCGCGGGGCCTTCTCGCCGTGGACGGCGGCGTACTCCGCGGCGAGCCACGGGCCCAGGTCGTCGATGAGCAGGGCGAGGACGGTCCGATCCGTGGCGGGCGTGCGGGCGGTGGCGGCGGCCAGGTGCATCTGGGCGGCACGCTCGGGGTAGTGGTCGGAGAAGGCCTTGGCGGAGGCGGTGAGGTCGCTGGTCCAGCCGCCCCAGCGGGGCATGACCAGGGTGAAGCCGGTGCGGACGATGCGGCGGGTGACCGCGCGGCTGAGGGCGCGCAGGTCGGCGTCACTGGTGGCGGCGGCCGCGCGTGCGCGCCAGCCCGGGAGGGCCAGGGCCAGGTCGCCGTTGGTCTCCCGGGCGAGCAGGGAGGTGGGGCGGTAGCGGGGGAGCCGTGCGGCGAGGTCCTCGCCGAGCAGCGGGGTGCAGAGGCAGGCCACGAACCAGCCCAGGTCGTGGAGTTCGAGCTCGCTGAGCAGCGTGCCGGTGCTGAAGAGCAGCACACCGACCCCGTCGACCTGCGCGAACTCGGCGTCGAGCGCGGCCTCGAGGGCGTCCGCTTCCGCCCGGTCCGCCGCCGTGGGCTCGTGGCGCAGGGCCACGAGCAGGTCCAGGTCGGAGACCCCGGGGACCGCGGTGCCGCGCGGGATGCTGCCGTAGAGGTAGGCACTGTGCAGCCGGGCGGGGCCGAAGGCACCGGCGATCCGCTCACGGGCGGCGTCCACTACCGGCGCGAACTCCGCCGGCACGCGGGCGAGCGAGCCCTCCCGTGCGATGAACCCGTCGGCGTCCAGTCCCTGAGTGGTGGTCATGGGGGCACTCTGCCCCACCGGTACCCCGCTGACCAGCGAATATCCGTCCGCTCGGTGGACTGCCGGTGGCGTGACTGTCAGTGGCGTGATTGTCAGTGGCGTGTGCAAGTATCCGTCGTACACGAACACGAAAGGCGTCGGGGAACACGAGGGGATCGGCATGGGTACGTAAGGCATCGGCCAGAGCGCCGACGGTGCTGCGCCCCTGGGGCGTGCCGCTGCCACCGGCCGGGGGTGCGGGCGGTGGCAGCGGGACGAGGCCGGACGCCGGGTCAGCTCGGCGTGGCGGTCAGCGTGGTCGGGCAGGGTGGCAGGGTCGACGGCGGCGTGGTCGCGCAGGTCGCGGCCGGCGTCTTCGGGACGGTGGTGGTGCTCGCGGCCGAGGTGCTGGTGACGGTCGGCTTACTGGTGCTCGTGGTGCTGCCGGCGCTCGTCGTCGTGCCGGTGGCGGTCGAGGCCGAGGTGCTCGACGTCGCCTTCGTCTCGGACGGAGTGCCGGAGGAGGTGGAGGAGGTCGCCGAGGAGGACGACGGCCCGCCCGACGACGTGGTCGAGCCCGAGGTCGTGGAACCCGACGTGGTCGAACCGGACGTCGTGGAGCCTGACGTCGTCGAACCGGAGGTGGTCGAGCCCGAGGTCGTCGGACCGGACGTCGTGGCCCCCTTGGTCGACGTGGTCGCCGTGCCCGACGGCGTGGACGGCGTCCACGGCCCCGGCGGCGGGACGCCCGGCACCAGTGGGCCCTTCGGCGGCTCGACGGGCTTGTCCACGATCTCGATCCGCCCGGTCAGCCGGGAGAACCAACCGCCGGTCTCGACGTTCACCAGGATGATCTCGGTCACCGGCTGCGGCGCCGGCACCACCACGATCAGCGTGGTCGGCTGGAAGCCGGCCCAGGCCTTCCCGGTGTACTTGGCGTTGCTCACCAGTTTCGGCGGCTTCAGCGGGTTGCCGCAGGCGCAGCGCACCCGGGGCACGCCCTGGGAGTCCACCAGGACGGCGGTGCCCGCCTGCAGCGCGGACTGGTACTCGACCACGGCGCCGCTCTTGTAGTTGTGGTTGGTCACCCGGGCGTCCACCCGCAGGTACGTCGGGGTCAGCGAGCGCAGGTAGCCGGGGATGTCGGCCTGCGCGATGCCCACGGCGGAGGCCCAGGCGCGGCCGGTGTCCCCGGCCGACACCATGCCGATCAGGCGCTCGGTGTCGCAGCTGGACTTGCCCATCGTCCCGGCGTACAGCCCGGTGGAGCTGCCCTCGACGCTGTGGAGGGCGGCCGGTGAGCTGCTCTTGGACGTTGCGCCGCCGGGGTGGGAGGTCGCGCCGCCCGGCTGCTGCGCCGCCGCCGAGGTGGCGGGAGCGGAGGCGGTCATGCCCTGGGTTTCCACCGATGGGGTGAACGGGTCCGGCCCGGGGTCGGCCGGCGCCTGCAGCGCGACCTCGTTCGCGGCCGGGACGGCCTCGGTGTGACTGCCCTGGTTGTTGACGATCAGCACGGTGGCCACGACGGCCACCACCAGGGTGCCCGCCGCCAGGGCCAGCCCCTTGCCGGAGCGCCACCACGGCGTGCGCGGCCTGCCGCTGGATCCACTGGATCCGCCGCGACCGTCGGAGGGCGGCCCGGAGGCCCCGGGCGGGCCCGAGGGCGGTGGGGGGACGGACGGCGGTCCGGCCGTTCCCCCACCGGACGGCCGACCGGCCAACGGGCCGGACGGGGGACCGGAGGGAGGGCCGTACGGCGGCTCGCTCGGCGGGCCGGACGGAGGCGGTTGGGGGGTCATCGAGGCTCCGTTTCGCAGGCGGCCGGCGATCACGGCCGGCACAGGAAGCTCCTGCCATTGGTTCCTTTCTCCCCCGGTGCCCCGTCCGCCGCAACAGCAGGTGCCCCGGCCGTCGCCGAGCGTGCGCAGCGCCCGTCGGCCACCCTGGAAACCGGCCGGGCCCGGAGAGCGGGCGGGCCCCATCGAGCGACCAGGAGGCGGCATGCAGCAGCCCACGACCCGGGCCGTGGGCCCGCCCGGCGCCGTCCGCGGCTGGCTGGACGCGCTCGCCGTCGTGCTGGCCGGAGTGGCCGCGATGGCGGCGGTGGCCGCGTTGGGCCTCTGGCTGGCCGGTGCCGACGACCTCCCGGACGGCGGCTTCCCCTCGGTGCTCGCCGCGACGCTGGCGCTCGCCGTCGGCGGATCCGTCCAACTCGACGGCGGTGCGGGCAACTTCGCCGCCCTGGACGCCGGGATCAGCGCGATGCCGCTGACCGTCTCGCTGGTCGGCGCGGTCGCGATGGCCGAGGTGTTCCTGCGTCAGCTGCGCTTCCGCGCGGTGGCCGGCGGGGGCGAACTGCTCGGCCGGATCGCCCGGACGGTCGTGGTCTGGCTGCTCGCGCTCGTCCTGCTGACCCTCGGCGCCCGGCACAGCTTCGTCGTCCCGCTCGGCGGCGACCTCGTGCAGTCGATCGGTGGCGCACTCGGGCTGACCCCGGAGGTGGGCTTCCACGCGGACGGCCCGAGCACCGTCGGCATCGGCCTGGCCTGGCTGCTGCTGGTGCTCGCGGCGACTTTCGCGGTGTCCCGGCGGGCGCCGCTGCCGCCCGCCCTGGTGCGCTACCAACTCGCGGTCCGACCTGCCGCGTTCGCGCTCTGGCTGGTGCTGCTGGCGTACCTGGCGCTCGGCGCGGTGGCCGGGGTGCTGACCGCGATCGTGCACGGCAACGCCCGGCAGACCCTGGCCGTGGTGCTGCTCGCGCTGCCCGACCTGGTCTGGCTGGCCTTCGGTGTCGGCCTCGGCGCCGAGTGGCAGGGCCGGTTGGTCGGCGGGCTCGGCCTGCCCGTGCCCAAGCCGCTCGCCGACGTGCTGCGCGCGCCGCACGGGCAGTCGGCGACGGTCGACCTCGGCACCCTGGCCGACCAGGACGCGCGCGCCTGGCTGCTGCTGCCGCTGGCCGCCGTCCTGCTGCTCGCGGCCGCCTTCCTGGCGGCCCGCCGCTCGCCCCGTACCGTCCGGCTCTGGCAGCACGCCGTACGGTTCGCGCTGGCCACCGCCGTCACCGTGCTGCTGGTGGGCCTGTGGACCCGGATGGACGCCGCCTACGGGCTGTCCGTCCTCGGTGTCGGTCTCGGTCAGGGCGGCCTCGGTGACCTGCTCGGCTCCGTCCTCGGCGGCTCGAACCCGTTGGCCGGCCTCGCCGGGGGCAGCCTCACGCTGCGTCCGGTGCTCTGGATGGCCGTTCCGCTCGCGGCGGGCTGGGGCCTGCTCACCGGCACGCTCGGCGCACTGCTCGCCACCCGGGTGCGGCACCGGGGCGAGGTGTCGGCAGACGCGGACGAAGAGGGGTGACAGGCGGTGCGGGGTGACGGGCGGCGCGGCCGGGGGGCTCGGAAGCTCAGAACAGCCGGTGGCCCTGGACCAGGGCGGTCTTGGTGCCGTCGTCCCGGACGAGCCGGAGCTTCTTGACGCCGCTGTGCATCTTCGCGCTGACCAGCAGCGACGGGCCGACGATCACGCCCACGGCGGCCAGGGCGACGAGCATGCCGATGTTGTCGGTGCTTTGCTGGTCGCCCTCCTCGACGGTCTGGCCGCCCAGGTGGATCAGCATCGGGACGGTGACCAGGAGCGAGAGCAGCAGCAGCCAGCCCAGGCTCCGGTGCAGCAGCTGCTTGGCCCGCGCCCGGGTGGCGCTCTCCACCCGGACCGCGAACGCCAGGGTGCAGCGCGGGCAGATGAGGGCGATCTCCTGGTCGCCGCTCGCCGGCCGGGGCGAGCCGCCGGGCGGCAGGTGGGAGATGCTCCACTTGACCGTCGTCGTGGTGAGCCCGTGTTCCACGCCCGCTCTGCAGCCGATGCTCACGACGTACCGGTCACCGATCGAGGACCGCGCCACCCTGCCACCCCCTGGACGCCGCCGCGACCGTCGCGGGGTAGGCGGATTGTATTCCCGTCGGGGGCGGTCGAACAGATGACTGTCGGTCAAAAGGCTTCGGCGAGAAGAATCACCGCCGCCGGGACCGCCTGGCCGAGCGCGCCGCGCCACAGCCTGGGCTCCGAGACGGCGAGGGTGATGCCGCCCGCGACCATGAACGCGGCGATGTAGAGGATCACCGGCCGGCCCGAGCTGCTGTGCCCGGTGTGCAGCAGGACCAGGCCCGTGACCAGGCCGAGTGCCAGGAACAGGTTGTAGAAGCCCACGTTGAAGCGCCAGAGCCGGACCTCCGGGGCGTCCGCCGTGTTGCCGGTGAGCAGGTAGCGCACCCGGGGGTGTCCGTACAGGAAGCTCTCCAGTGGCCACACGACGAGGTGGATCGCGGCGGCGATCATGGCGAAGACCTGGCTCACGGCGTTCATGGCGGGCGGCTCCCTCCTGGCGCGGACGGTGACAGCGGCGCGGACGGTGACAGGGGTGCGGACGGCGGGTGGACGACCGGCGCGGCCCAGACGGGCGGCTCCGGCACCGCGTGGGGCCCGCCCGCGGAGACCGCCGGGACGACCTGGGTGGGCGGCCCCGCCCCGCCCCACCGGCCCGGGGCGGGAGCGCCGGCGGCGGTGGTCGCCGCGCGCAGCTCGGCGACGAACTGCAGGCAGCTCGCGTACCGCTCCTCGGGCGTCTTGGCGAGCGACCGGGCGACCACCGCCGCCAGGGCGGCGGGCAGGTCGGGCCGGTGCTCGTCCAGCGCGGGCGGCGGGTCGTTGAGGTGGGCCCAGAGCAGCGCGAGGTCGCTCTCCCGGCGGAACGGCGGGGCGCCCGCGAGCATCTCGAAGACCACGCAGCCGAGGCTGTACTGGTCGCAGCGCCCGTCCAGCGGCCTTCCGGAGATCTGTTCGGGCGCCGCGTAGTCGAGCGTGCCGACGATCTGGCCGACGCTGGTCAGCCCGCTGAGCGAGAGGGACTTCTTGGTGAGCCCGAAGTCCGCCAGGTACAGGTGCTCGGGGTGCTCGCTGTCCGTTCCGGCGGCGACCAGCACGTTGCCCGGCTTGACGTCCCGGTGCACCAGGTCGCGGTCGTGCGCGGCGTCCAGCGCGGAGGCGATCTGCAGGGCCAGCCGGGTGGTCCGCTCGACCGGGAAGGGGCCGCTGCGGTTGAGCAGGGCCCGCAGGTCGCCGCCCTCGACGTAGCGCATCGCGATGAACAGGATGCCGTCCTGCTCACCCGCCTCGAACACCGGGATGATGTGCGGGTGGTCGATCGCGGCGGCGGCCTCGGACTCGTGCATGAAGCGCTGCCGGAACACCTCGTTGCGGGCCAGTTCGGGGGCCAGCAGCTTGACCGCGACGGTCCGGCCGAGCCGCAGGTCCTTGGCCCGGTAGACCACGGCCATGCCGCCGCGCCCGATCTCGCTCTCCAGCCGGTAGCCCGCGACCTTCCGCCCGACCAGGCCGGCGGGCAGGCTGGGGGCGGACGGCTGTCCGGCCGAGGTCACGGCTCGCCGGCCTGGGTCGGGGCGTACGGGCTGTGCGCGGGCGACGGCGAGGCCCCGGGTGTGGGCGTCGGCTTCGGGGTCGGCGTCGGTGTCGAGGCGGGCTTCGGCGTCGAGTGCGGCGGTGGCCGGTCGGTGGCCGCGTACGTCTGGAGCTGCAGCCCGTCGCAGTAGCACCAGCGGTCGTGCACCGGATCGAACACCCAGAGCGCCTCGCCGTCCACCACCAGACCCACCCGCAGGCCGCGCGTGTGCTCCCGGAAGGCCTCCAGGTCGAGGGTGCCCGCCGCGAGGTCCTCGAGCAGGGCGCGGTAGCGGGCCAGCGCGGTCTCGGCCTCGGCGAGCGCCGGGCGCGGGTCGGCGGTCCGGGCGGGCGGTCCCCCGGCGGCGGGCGGCGGCTGCGGGAGGGCGACCAGCAGACGGCCGTCGACCCAGGTGGTCCAGCCGTTGGAGCAGAGGACCTGGGCCCAGTCGCCCTGGTGGCCGAGCAGCTGCACGGGGAGCAGCGGGTCGAGCCGGGCGGTGGGCCGTGCCGGGTCCGGGGCCGTCCAGGAGGCCATCCCGCCCGGCGGGGCGACGTGGGTGGGGTGGAACGCGAACTCGTCCATGGGCGGCTACATTTCCTCCGCCGCGCGACCCCCGCCGCGCGCGGCACGACTCGCACCACAGGGCTGTTCCCACTCTACCGGCGACGGCCCGGACCGACCCGGCGTCGCGACCGGCGCATGATCACCGGGACCCTCGCGCCATCACGGTGCTCCCTGCCTGAGCGGGGTGTGCGACGTGCGGGCTCGGGGTGCTACGCATGCGATCGGATGCTACGTAGGCGATCGCCGTGCGCCGTGCGCGATCCGGGTGCTACTTGCGCATGATCGCGGGCTCGTGGCGCCGCAGCAGGCCCAGCACCACCAGCCCGTATGCGGCCGAGAGCAGCGGCAGCATGATCATGCTCAGCTCCCATCCGGGCCGTTCGTGGCGGAACATCGGGTCCTTGGTGATCTCGTTCGGGAAGAGCGTGTGCAGTTCCACCGTGCGGGCCATCGCGGACATGCCCCAGCGGGACGGGATCAGCCAGGCGAACTGCTCCAGCCCGGGGACGCCGTAGAGCTTGAGCATCAGGCCGCTGAAGACGATCTGGACGACGGAGAGGAGCACCAGCAGCGGCATGGTGGCCTCCTCCTTGTCCACGAGCGCGGAGACCACCAGGCCGAGCATCATCGCGGAGAACGCGAGCAGCGCGACGGCGATGATCAGTTCGGGGAGCTGGGGCATCACGATGCCGGTCGGCACCGCCGAGGAGAGGTCCACTCCGGCCAGGCCGACCACGGTGAGCACCGCGGCCTGACCGACCGTGACGATACCGAGGATCACCACCTTGGAGACCAGGTAGGCCGATCTGGACAGCCCGACCACCCGTTCCCGCTGGTAGATCGCGCGTTCCTTGACCAGTTCGCGCACCGAGTTGGCGGAGCCGGTCAGCAGGCCGCCGATGCAGAGGGTGAGCAGGCAGTTGACGGCGTTGACGGGGGTGAGGCGGGAGCCGGCCATCGCCCGGCACATCAGGCCGATGACGAACGGCAGCACCACCATGATGGTGAGGAACAGCCGGTCGGCGGCCAGCACGGCGGCGTACCGGCGCACCAGGGTGCCCAGCTGGGAGAACCAGCCCTGTGGCTTCTCCCGGCCGATCGCCGGTGCCCGCTCCGGTGCGGGTGTCAGTGCGGGCAGGGGCACCGACGGGACGGCCTCGGCCGCCACGTACCGCCGGTACTGCGGGGAGGCGCGGAAGCGGGTCTGCCAGGCGGCGTGGTCCTCGTTCTCGAAGGCCTCGAAGGCCTCCGGCCACTCCTCGTAGCCGAAGTAGCCGAGCGCCTCGCCGGGCGGCCCGTAGTACGCCGTCCGACCGCCCGGGGCCAGCACCAGCAGACGGTCGCAGACGTTCAGGCTGAGCACACTGTGCGTCACCACGACCACCGTGCGGCCGTCGTCGGCCAGCCCGCGCAGCATGTGCATCACCGAGCGCTCCATGCCCGGGTCCAGACCGGACGTCGGCTCGTCGAGGAAGAGCAGGGACGGCTTGGTGAGCAGCTCCAGGGCGACGCTGACCCGCTTGCGCTGGCCGCCGGAGAGGCTGGCGATCATCTGGTCGGCCCGGTTGTCCAGGCCCAGTTCGTGGATCACCTCCAGGACCCGGGCCTCCCGCTCGTGCGGGGCCGTGTCACCGGGGAAGCGCAGCTCGGCCGCGTAGGACAGCGCGCGGCGGACGGTGAGCTGGGTGTGCAGGATGTCGTCCTGCGGCACCAGGCCGATCCGGCTGCGCAGCTCGGCGTAGTCGCGGTACAGGTCGCGTCCGTCGTACAGCACCGTGCCCTCGTCGGCGGGGCGCAGCCCGGTGAGCGCGTTGAGCAGGGTGGACTTGCCCGCGCCGCTCGGGCCGGCCACCGCGAGCAGGGCCTTCTGGGCGAGCGGGAAGCCGACGCCGTCCAGCAGCACCCGCCGGTCGCGGCCGACCCGGACCACCAGTTGCTGGACGTCCAGGGAGATCTCGCCGGTGTCGGTGTACTCGACCAGGTGGCCGTCGGAGAGACAGAGCGCGGAGTGGCCGATGCCGACGATGTCGGCCGGGCCGACCGGGGCCCGCTGGACCGGGCGGCCGTTGAGGTAGGTGCCGTTGTGGCTGCCCAGGTCGACGATCTCGTGGCCGCCGTCGGGCAGTTCGCGCAGCTCGGCGTGGTGCCGGGAGACCACCAGGTCGTCCAGTACCAGGTCGTTGTCGTCCGAGCGGCCGATCCGCACCGTGTGCCCGGGCAGCTGGAGGACGGCGCTCGGGCTGCGGAAGGTGCCGGAGCTCTGCGGGGCGACCAGGGACGGGCGCTCGTGCGGCCCGGGGGCGGGCACGCCGGCGAAGGTCGCGGACGGGCCGTCGGCCGGATCGCCGAAGCGCAGCCGGGTGCCCGGGCCGACGTCCTCGCGGCTGACCCGGTGGCCCTGGTCGTAGGTGCCGTTGGTGCTGCCGACGTCCTCCAGCAGCCAGTGGCCGTCGGTGGCGCGCAGGATCGCGTGGTGCCAGGAGACCCGGGGGTCGTCCAGCACGATCTCGCTGGTCGGGTCGCGGCCGACGTGGTAGGCCCGGGCCGGGTCGATCAGCTGGGAGTCGGTGTCGGTGACCAGGACGAGGGGTGGCGCGATGGTTGCGCCGGGGCGCTCTCCCATGCTGCGAATTCTATCGCCGGAGGCCGCGAAGGGCCTTTCCGGATTGCGGGATTGGACTGGACCACTGCGCCGAGGCGGCACTGTCGTTCGGCGTGCCCGCGCGCGCCGCCGAGCGTCGGGCGTCGCCGAGCGTCATCGAGTGCTTCGGAACGGAACCCATGAGCCTCTGGCCCCAGTTGCGCCGGTCCCGGACGGTCCGAGCCGGGACCGCCACTGGGCGGGTGCTGCGCTGCGGCCTGATGGACACCATGCTCGCCGACCTCGCCGTCTCGCTCGTGCTCTGCTTCGAGCGGCCGCTGGACGACGACCGGCTCGCCGCCGGGCTGGCCCGCGCCCTGGAACGGGTACCGGTTTTCGCCGGACGGCTGCGCACCGTCGACGGCGTCCTGGAGGCGGTCTGCGACGACTCCGGCGTACCGCTCGACGTCTACACCGTGGACGGCACGCTCGCCGAGGCGATGGGCCGGGTGACGGCGGCCGGCTCCGAACTGGTCGACCGGGTGGACGCCCCGGCCGCACGCGCCGGCGGCGCCCCGCTGGTCACCGTCCGGATCACCCGCACCGCCGACGGCGGGACGGTGCTCGGCTGCTCCTGGCACCACGCGATCGGCGACCTGCACAGCTTCATGCTGCTGCTGCGGATCTGGTCGGCGGCGGTCGAGGGAGAGCCGCTCCCGGAGGCCGAACTCGTCGGCGACCAGGACGAGTTGCTGGACGATACGCTCCCCGCCGAGGACTGCGGGCGCCCCGGCTTCCGGGTGCCCTCGGCGGAGGAGGCGGAGCTGCTGGCCTGCGAGGTGGCGGCCGGGCCGCGCGCCAACCGGACGGTCCAGATCGCCTTCACCGATGCCGAAGTGGCGCGGATGTGCGAGGAGTTCGGTGCGACGACCGGGCGCCGGCTCTCCTGTGGCGACGTACTCTGCGCCCATCTCCTCGGCACCCTGTGGGAGTTGGACGGCGACGACGCCGAGCGGATGCTGACCGTCCCGGTCAACGTGCGCCGCCCGCTCGGCCTCTCACCCGCCCTGGTCGGCAACCTGCTGAGCGAGGTCCACGTACCGCACCGGCCCGAGGACGGCCCGGCGGCGCTCGCGGGCGCGCTGCGGACGGCGGTAGAGGAGTTCCCGACCGCGCACCTCAACCTCCGGTCCAACCTGGGCTTCCTGGCCGCGCTCGGCCGTTCGCGGCTGCGCGAGTGCGTACCGCTGGGCTTCGATCCGCGGGCGCGCCGGTTCAGCTTCTCCAACTGGAGCCGCTTCGGCGCCTACCGGGTGAGCTTCCAGGGGCGCCGCCCGGTGTTCTTCAGCCCGGCCGCCAACTATCCGCTGCCGTGGGTGTGCTGGACGGTCGAGGGGTTCCGCGGCGAGGGGTACCTGAGCACGGTGGTGCTGCCGGCCAGGCTCGCCGCCCGGATCCGCGGGGCGGCGGGCCGTGCGCGAGCGCCTCGCCGACGGTGTTCATCCCGCCGTGGCACAGCACCGCGTCCAGCTCGCCGCGCGCCATCAGCTCCAGCACCGGCGCGCGGTCCACCGCGACCGCTCGCACCGGGAGTTCGGGCAGCAGCTCGCGCGGCGCCGCGAACACCGGCTGCACGTCCTCGCCGCACAGCTCCAGCGCCCGCACGGCCCGGGCGAGGAAGTCCGTGCCCAGCTCGCCGGCCAGCGTCCCCATGGTCACGAGTACCCGCCGCCGGCCCGGCAGCAGCCGCTCCCACGGGAACCCCGGAGCGTGCGGCCGCGCCGCGAGCACCGGACCGACCGTCGCGCAGTGCGGCGGCGCAGTGCAGCCGGTCAGCGCCGGACCAGTGGTGGCCGGCATCAGGGCGGGGGAGAAGCGCGGGTCGACGTACTCCGCCTCGGGCAGCCGGGCGCGCTCCCACAACCCGCGCAGCAGCCCCGTCATCCACGCCTCGACCTGCGGCAACGCGCGGTACGGCCGGCCCAGCTCCATCGCCCCGGGCGCGAAGCTCGCCCACGGCAGGCCGTGCCGGTGCGCGACCAGCGCGCCCGCCGGGGTGTGCTGGTCGACCAGCAGCACGTCCGGCCGGTACTCCCGCACGATCGCGTCCAGCGGCTTCGCGGTGAACCGCGCGTACGGGACGATGAAGCCCTCCCAGAGCGAGCGCAGCGCGGCCAGCCCGTGCCCGCCCTGTGCCCGGAACGCCCGGGTGCCGGTGCCGAGCACGCGGGCGTCGCCGCCGAGCAGCGGCCGCAGCACCGACTCCGTACCGGTCCAGGCGACCTCGTGGCCGCGCGCGGTCAGTTCGGCGGCGATGCCCGCGGCCGGGTTGACGTGTCCGGTCAACGGGGGCATCGGGCTGCCGTGGCCGCGCTCGGCGAACCGCCGTTACATGCCAACATGCTTGTGTGGCGGCCTGATTGATGCCTCGTCGAATCCGGCCTACTTTGGTCTGGACCAGTCGGCGGCCCCGCTGGTAGCGTCCCGATCACACCCCCCGCTGAGCCCCTCCCGGCGAGCCGAAAGGCGCGTACGACGTGACTCCGCACGACCTGATTTCCCGCGAGGCGGCTCCATCCAAGGCGACCGCGCACGAGACGACGCCGCACGAGACGACGCCGCACGAGACGACGCCGCACGAGACGACGCCGCACGAGGCGGCTCCGCACGATGCGACAACGCCCGAGCTGCCCCCGCACGACACGCGACCGGCCGCCAGGCTGGTCACCGTCCGGTTCGCCGCCGCCGCCGCCGGCAGCGGCTCCGGTCCGCTCACCCGCGGCCAGGACAACATGATCCGCTGCATCCGGAGCGAAGCCCCCGAGCAGATCAACAAGCACTCCGTCTGGCCGGTGCCCGCCGGCACCTCGGTCCCGGCCGGCCTGGTGGCCCTGCGACTGCTGGTCGAGCGGCACGAGTCGCTGCGGACCTCCTTCCCGGCCGGCCCCGGACCGGACGGCTTCCCGGACCGCCAGGTGGTGCACCCGAGCGGGCGCTTCGCTGTGACGGTGGTCGAGGCGGACGGTCGTGAGGACAGTCGACTGGACGCCCTGGCAGCCGAGTTGGGGCGGAGAGATCTCGCCGTCCCGCTGGATCTCGCGCTGCCGTCGCGGATCCGGTTCACCCTGGTCGCCCGCGGCGAGCGGCTGCTCCGTCTGGTCGCCGTGGTCTGCCATGCGGGCGCCGACGGCGCCGCCACCGCCGTACTGATCCAGGACTGGCACGCCCTCGCCGCCGGGAAGGAGCTGCCCCCGGTCACCGCCCCGACGCCGCTGCAACTCGCGGTCGCGGAGCAGAGCGCCCGCGGTCGTCGCAAGGCGGCCGCCGGCCTGCGGCACTGGGCCCGGGTCCTGGGCAGCGGCCCGCAGACCGTCTTCGCCGACGCGCGGGTCACCGGCCCGCCCCGCGACCACACCGCGCTGATGGTGCGCTCGTGCTCGGCGGCCGACCACCTCGCCGCCGTCTGCCGCCGGGTCGGCGCCGGCCCGTCCGTCGTCCTGCTCGCCGCCTTCGCCGCGCTGGTCGCCCACCGCGCCGGCCGGCGGGGGGAACTGGTGCTGTCGGCGCTCTCCGCCAACCGCCACCAGGCCGAGCTGATCGACCACGTCGGCACCCTCGCGCAGGACGCGCTGATCCTGCTGGACACCGACGCGGCCGACCTCGACCAGCTGATCGGCCGAGCCAAGTCGGCTTCGCTGAAAGCCTATTGGAACAGCATCCTGGACGCCGGGCAGGTCTGGCAGCTGGTCGAGGACGTCGCCCACCGGCGCGGCTCCCGGTTCGCCCGCCAAGTGGTCGTCAACGACCTGAGCCTCACCGTCCCGGCTGCCGTTGCCGACGCCCAGCCGCCCCCGTCCGGCGACCCCGAGCTGACCGCGCTGCCAAGCCCGCCGCTGCCGGTCCGGCTGATGCTCGCCGTCCTGCGGGTCACCGGCAGCCTGGACTTCGTCCTCGTCGCCTGCCCCCAGGTGCTCGACGCGGAGGAGGCGGAGGGCTTCGCCCGGGCGCTGCTCGCGGTGCTCGCGGCCGCCGCCGAAGGCCCGGTGCTGCTCGCCGACCTGCCCGCCGTGCTCGGCCCGCCGGCCGACGGCCGTAGCGGCGAGTGGCGGCTGATCGACGGTTCCTGGATCGACCTCGCGGCCGTCCGCGCCCTGCTGGACGCCGCCCTCCTGGACACCGCCCTTCCGGATACTGCCCTCCGTTCCCACGAACTGTCGTTTTCCGAAGGAGAGTTGGTGGCCGAGATCGTCACCGACGACCCCGCGCTCGGCCCCGCCGCCGCCCACCGGGCCGTCGCCGCCGCCCTGCCCGGCCGCGACACCGCGATGGCGCCGCACCACTACGTCATCCGGCGGGTGACGCCGGACGGCGAGGAGGTCCACGCCGGAAGCGGACGCGACCCGGAGATCGTCGCCCGGTTGTCCGCACTCACCTGAAGGGATGATCGCGGGCAGCCACGGGCCGCTCATCCTCACGAGTCTTCGCCGCTCACTCTCGCGAATCGTCGGCGCTCACTCTCGCGAGTGCCGCGTCGTTCACTCCGGCGAGTGCCTCGGCGAACCCTCGCCGTCGTCGCCGAGCCCCCGCGGGAGGTCCCACGAACATGCGGAGGTCGCCCCCGAGGTGAGCCCCCACGGGCTCGGGACCTCCTCCGCGTCGTCGTCGCCCTGCAGTGGCAGCCGGTCGATCACCGCGACCAGGGCGGGCGGCAGCTGCGGCGCCAGCCCCCGGTGCACCCGGGACAGGATGTCGCGCCGTACGTCCTCCGGCAGTAGCGGTCGGCTCATCCGCAACGGCCTTGGCCCGGGTGGGCGTTCGGCCGTGGACAGCTGGTCCGACCAGGCCCGCCAGTAGTCCGCGTCGTCGGTCTCGCCGAGCATCAGGTGGTGCAGGTGCAGGCAGTACGCGGCCGTCCCGCTGCCCGAGCCCGCCGCGAAGCGCCACCAGAACTCGGCGCCCTCCTCCTTGCCGGTGGCGTACAGCAGTGCGCCGAACACCTCCGCCCCCTCCGGCTGGATCCGGCGCGCGTTCACCAGCAGGTCGAGTCCGCGCGAGGCGTCCGGCGCGCCCAGGAGCAGGGCCACCACCAGGCCCAGCTCGAAGGCGGCCTGCTCGTGCTCTGACGGCAGGTGGGTCGGCGCGGCCGTCAGCCGGGCCTGGCGGACCTCGGCGATCCGCTCGGCGTGGGCGCGTTGGGGCCGTGGCACGCGGAGGACCGCACGCCCCCCGCCCGTGGTGCACGCCCCGCCCGGCGACGCGGTCGTCCGTCGGCCCGTCACAGTTCGTCGCCACGGTCCGGGAGTTCGCCCACCCCGAGCCGGCGCGCCAGCCGTTCTCGGGCATGCCGCAGGTTGGAGTGCACCGTCGCCACGGGCCCTCCCAGGTACGCCGCGATCACCTTCACGTGCAGACCCAGCAGGTAGCGCAGGATCACCACATCCCTTTGTCGGTCCGGCAGTTCGAGGATCGCCGCGTACAGCCGCACCTCGTCCGCCTCGCTGTGCAGCAGCCCGTTGGCCACCTGTTTGAACGCATTGATCACCGCCGCGAAGGTGACCGCCTCCACCTCCACCGGCTCCTCGGCGGCGACCCAGTCCGAGACCTGCCGGTTGGCCAACCGCCAGGCGTACGCGGCCGGTTCCTCGAACCGCAGCACCTGTGGCCAGCAGCGGGCCAGGTCGGCCTTCACCACCTTGACCACCAGCGCGGCGTCGGCCTGGCTGCCTATCCTGGTCAACGCGAGGGCGTGCCAAGCGGGTTCATGCGTCTCGCAGAACGCGGCGTAGGTGAGGTCCAGGCTGAGGCCGAGGTCCCCGCCGACCCCTCGCTCCGGCCCGTTCCCGCCGGCGCAGTCCACTGCCGCCCCGCCCCGGTACCCGCGCACCGGGGCACCCCTGTCGATCGTCATCGATCCTGCTTTCCGTGGCCGTCGGCTGCTCACCCGGCCACCCGAGGGTCGGGCTGTCCGTGCCCATCCTCATTCCATCAGGCCTGTTACTCCAGGCTGCAAAGTGAATACAGATTGTCATCTCATGGGATCTGGCGACTGGTTGAATCGGTCCCGCCGGGATTGGCCCCGCAGGGATTGGTCCCCGGATACCGTGGGCAGCAATCGGTCGGTTGCGATCGAGGTACCGAGGGGGAAACGATGGGTCTCTACGACGGGGTGGACCTGCGGCTGAACGTGCCGCACTCGGCCCGGATGTACGACTACTTCCTGGGCGGTTTCACCAACTTCGCCGCCGACCGCGAGGCCGCCGGACACGCCCTCGCCGTCGCGCCCTGGCTGCGCACCGGCGCCCGCGCCAACCGCTCCTTCATGCACCGCTCGACCCGCGCCCTCGCCGAGGCCGGCCTCGACCAGTTCCTCGACATCGGCACCGGAATCCCCACCTCGCCCAACCTCCACGAGGTCGCCCAACGCGTCCGGCCGGACGCCCACGTCGTCTACGCCGACAACGACCCGATCGTCCTCTCGCACGCCCAGGCCCTGCTCACCGGCACCCCCGAGGGCCGCACCGCCTACGTCGAGGCCGACGTCACCGACGTCACCCGGCTGCTCGCCGCCCCCGGGCTGCGCGACACCATCGACCTGGACCGCCCCGTCGCGCTCTCCCTCAACGCCCTGCTCCACTTCGTCCCCGACGCCCGCGGCGCGTACGAGATCATCGAGCACCTCAAATCCGTCCTGGCCCCCGGCAGCGCCCTGGTGGTGACCCACACCACCCCCGACTTCGCCCCCGAGGACATCGCCAACCTGGTCCGCATCTACGGGTCCGGCGGCACCGCCGTCCAGGCCCGCACCCGCGCCGAGGTCGCCCGCTTCTTCGACGGCTGGACCCTCCTCGCCCCGGGCGTCGTCCCCACCCCCCAGTGGCGGCCCTCGGCGGACGAACCCCCGGTCTCCGCCCCGGAGGCCTCGGCGTACGCGGCGGTGGCCCTCCGGCCCTGACCCGTGGTCGACGAACCACCCAGGCCCCCGTAGCGTCCTGTGATCGAGAAGGCGGTTCGCGCCGCGACACTCGACCAGAGGGGCACCATGTACTCGCAGCCTTCGGAAGCCCGCCACCGCCGTCACAGCCGCCGCGCGGTCCTCGGCCTCGGGGCGGCCGTCGCCGTCACGGCCGCGACCGGCGGACCGGCCCGCGCCGCGTCCACCAGCGGCGGACCGGCCTACGCCGCGTCCGCCCCGGGTACGCCCGACGGCTCCGACCTCCACCGCCGGCTCGCCGCCCTCGAACAGGAGCACTCCGCCCGGCTCGGCGTCTACGCCCGGAACCTGGCCACCGGCCGGACCGTGCGCTACCGCGCCGACGAACTGTTCCCGATCTGCTCGGTCTTCAAGACCGTCGCCGTCGCCGCCGTCCTGCGCGACCTCGACCGCGACGGCGAGTTCCTCGCCCGGCGGATCCGGTACACCCAGGCCGACGTCGACCGGGCCGGCGGCGCACCGATCACCGGCGAGCCCGGCAACCTGGCGAACGGCATGACCGTCGCCGAACTCTGCGCGGCCGCCCTCGACCACAGTGACAACACCGCCGGCAACCTGCTGCTCCGCGAACTCGGCGGACCGACGGCCGTCACCCGCTTCTGCCGCTCGATCGGTGACCGCGTCACCCGGCTGGACCGCTGGGAGCCCGAACTCAACACGGCCGAGCCCGATCGCATCACCGACACCACCAGCCCGCACGCCGTCGGCCGCACCTACGGCCGCCTCGCCCTCGGCCGCACGCTCCCACCGGCCAAGCGCGACCGGCTCACCGCCTGGCTGCGGGCCAACACCACCAGCACCCACCGCTTCCGCGAGGGCCTGCCGCAGGACTGGACCCTCGCCGACAAGACCGGCACCGGCAGCTACGGCACCACCAACGACGTCGGCATCGCCTGGACCCCGACCGGAGCCCCCGTCCTCCTCGCCGTCCTCACCACCAAGCCCGCGGACGCCGCCGCCCCCAAGGACGAACCCCTCGTCGCGAAGACCGCCGCCCTGCTCGCCCCCGTCCTCGGGTAACCCCGCGCCCGACGTGCCACCCCCGCACCGGCCGGGCGACGGCCCGCACCACGCGCTGCGCGCCGGCCCCGCCCGGCCCCGCCCGGCCCCGCCCTCGGCGGCCGCGGCTGCTGTTCCGTGCCCCGACCCGCAGCACCGCCCGTCCCGCCCGTGCGCGGTCCACCCGCTGCCACTCGCTGACGCCCCTTACCCACCCGTGCGCCCGCGCCGCCCCGGGGACAGACTGGTGGTGGACCGATGCTGTCCCGCGAGGCTGGGAGACGCATGCTGCTGGGACTCACCACCGCGCTGGTCGCGACCGTCTGCTTCGGCTTCGGGGCGGTCTTCCAGGCGCGCGGGGCGCGGTCGGCCCCGCGTGCCGACCGGGTGCGGGCGGGGCTGCTGGCCGCGCTGGTGCGGTCGTGGCAGTTCCTGGTCGGGACGGTGCTGGACATCGCCGGCTTCGTGCTGAGCATCGTGGCCCTGCGCAGCCTTCCGCTCTTCCTGGTGCAGGCCGTCACCAACGCCAGCCTGGCCGTCACCGCCCTGGCCGCCGTCTGGCTGCTGGGAGCGCGCCTGCGCCGGGGGGACGTCGCGGGCATCGTTGTCGTCGTCGTCGGCCTCACCCTGCTGGCGCTCGGCTCGGGCAAGGAGGGCCGGAACGACGCCCCGGCGGCGTTCCACTGGTCGCTGCTCGCCACCACCGCCGTCATGCTGCTGGCCACCCTCGTGCTGGTGCGCCGGGACGGCACCGTGGCGGCCGCCGGGTTGGGCCTGCTGGCCGGGGTCGGTTTCGGGGTGACCAGCCTCGCGGTGCGCGTCCTGGATGCCTCCGGACCGCTCGCGGTCCTCTCCGACCCGGCCGCCTACGCCTTGGCCGTCGGCGGCCTCGGCGGCTATCTCGCGTACGCACTGGCCCTGCAGCGCGGCACGGTGACGGCCGCGACCGCCGCCGGGACGGTGGCCGAGACCTTCGGCCCGGCCCTGGTCGGCGTGGCGGCGCTCGGCGACGCCGCGCGCCCCGGGTTCGAGTGGTGCGCGCTGACGGGCTTCGCGGTGGCGGTGGGCGGCACTTTCCTGCTGTCCCGTTTCGGTGAACTCGAGGGCGGGTCGGCCGAGCTGTCGATGCCGTACCCGGGCGCCGAGGCGGAGTCGGCCGTCCCGCCCCGGTAGCCCGGACGACTCCGCCGTGCGAAGGTGACTTGCCGGACAAATCGGACGGCGACACGGCCTCAGAGCGGCAGGTGCGCGATGGCGGAGGAACCCCGATCGGAACCCCACCCCGGATCTCGGCGGTCGGTACCGACCGAGCGTCCCGTCGCGCTGATCACCGGCGCCTCCTCCGGGATCGGCCTCGCCACCGCCATCCGGTTGGCCGAGGCCGGCTGGCACACCCTGCTCTCCGGCACCGACCGGGCCCGCCTCGACGAGGTCGCCGACCGCACCGGCGGCCTGGCCCTGCCCGAGGACCTGAGCAAGCCGGACGGCCCGCGCCGCCTCGCCGACGCCGCCCTGACCGAGGCCGGCCGGGTGGACGCCCTGGTCGCGAGCGCCGGCCTCGGCTGGCGCGGCCCGTTCGCGGACACCCCCCTCGACACCCTGGACCGGATGTTCGAGGTCAACTTCGCCGCCCCGCTGCGCCTGGTCCGCCTGCTCCTGCCCGGCATGCTGGAGCGCCGCCACGGCCGGATCGTGCTGCTCGGCTCGATGGCCGGCCAGGTCGGCGTGCGCGACGAATCGGGCTACTCGGCCACCAAGGGCGGCCTGACCATGTTCGCGGAGAGCCTCTGGTACGAGCTGCGCGGTACGGGCGTGGGGGTGCGCCTGGTACTCCCGGGGGCGGTGGACACCCCGTTCTTCGACCGGCGCGGCACGCCGTACCAGCGGGAGCGGCCGCGCCCCGTCTCGGCGGAGCGGGTCGCGGACACCGTGGTCGCGACCATCAGCACCGAACGCGACCGCCTGTACGTGCCGCACTGGCTCGGCTTCCCGGCCCGCATCCACGGCGTCGCGCCGGGCGTGTTCCGCCGGATGGCCTCCCGCTTCGGGTGAGCGCCGGATGGGCGTCGCCACCGAGGCCGTCAGCACCGGGGCCGTCAGCACCGAGGCGGTCAGCACCGAGGCGGTCATCACGAAGGCCGTCTTCGCCGGGGCCGCCGTGGCCGGGGTGGAGTTGCTGCACCTCGCCCCGGCCGCCGTCCGCCTCCCGCCGCTGCGCCGCACCGTGGCCCGCCGCACGGCCGGCCACGGCACCGCCCCCGGCCACATCGCCCTGACCTTCGACGACGGCCCCGACCCGCGTAGCACTCCGTACATCCTCGACGCGCTGGACGAACTCGGCGTCCGTGCCACCTTCTTCCTGCTGGGCGCGATGCTGGAACGGGCCCCCGCGCTCGGCCGCGAGCTGGTGTGGCGCGGCCACGAGGTCGCCGTCCACGGCTGGCACCACCGGCAGCAGTGGTACCCGGCCCCCGCCCGCGACCTGCGCGAACTGCGCCGCGCCAGCGAGGCGGTGACCGACCTCTGCGGCGCCCGCCCGCTCTGGTACCGCCCGCCGTACGGCGTCCTGACCGCCGGCCCGGCCCTGGCCGCCCGCCGCCTGGGCCTGCGCAGCGTGCTGTGGACCGCCTGGGGCCGCGACTGGACGGCGGAGGCCACCGGCGCCTCCGTCTACGCGACCGCCCGCCCCGGCCTGACCGGCGGCGCGACCCTCCTCCTCCACGACTCCGACTGCACCTCCGCCCCCGACTCCTGGCGCGCCACCCTCGCCGCCCTACCCCTGATCGCCGGCCACTGCCGCACCCGCCACCTCACCCTCGGCCCGCTCCGCGACCACGCGGTGCCGCCCCGCTAGCCGGGCTCGCGCCCGTGTCGGCACGGTGCGCGTGACCTACCCCAGCCCCACCCGCCGCAGTGCCTCCGCGAACCCTGCCTGCCATCCCGTCGGGGTGGCGCCGGGCGAGGGCGCGGGGGAGGGCCGTTTCAGGGCCGCGAGGGCGTTGCGGACGACGTCGGCCGGGCGGGCGGAGGTGACGTCGGCGTGGCCGAGTTCGAGTTCGTGCTGGAGGTTGTCGCGCCCGTGGCCCTGGACGACGTCGAGGAGCAGCAGCCGTCGGCCGAGTGCGCGGGCTTCGCTGCAGGTGTCGCCGGAGCTGGTGACGACGAGGTCGGCGGCGGTCATCAGCGCGGGGATCCGGTCGGTGTAGCCGAACGGGTGCAGCCGGGGCTGCCGGTGGGCGGCGGCTCGGAGGCGGTGCTGGAGTGCGCGGTTGCGTCCGGCGACCGCGAGCACGTGCGGCCCGGTGGCGGCGAGTGAGGCGGCGGTGCGGGCGAGCGGGCCGAGCCCCCAGGAGCCGGACATCAGCAGGACGCAGGGGGCGTCCGCCGGTACGCCCAGCTCGTTCCGTGCTTCGGCGCGTCCCGGCGGGTGGTAGAACGGCTGCCGCAGCGGCGCGGGCACGACGGCGATGTCGGCGTCCGGGCGGTACCGCCGCACCGCGCAGGCGGCGACCTCGGAGGTGACCAGGAACAGGTCCGTCCCCTCCTGTACCCAGAGCCGGTGCGGCGTCACGTCGGTGCAGAACACGAAGTGCCGGAACTCCCGTCCCTGTCCCCACCCCTGCAGCCGGTTGACCGCCGAGGTCGCGGTGGCGAACACCGAGACCACGAGCTGCGGCCGCTGGGTCTCGACCAGTTTCCGCAGTGCCGGGACGAGCCGGGTGCGGGCCGCCGCGTCGGTGAGCCGGGCGATCCGGGTGCCCGGCCGCAGCGCCGAGAAGTGGAAGGCGTCGTACACCCCGGGGAGGCCGAGCAGGTGGCGGAAGACCGCCTCCCCGGCGGCGCCCGAGCGTTCGCCGAGCAGGGCCATGGCGTCGACGGTGTCGGTGGTCCAGCCGCGGTCCCGCAGGGTGTCGGCGCAGGCCTGGGCCATCACGTCGTGGCCCTGGCCGAGCGAGCCGGAGATCAGCAGGGCGTGCGGCATCGGGTGGTCCCGGTCAGGTGGTGGTGGACGCGGCGGTGGCGGCCCGGTACCAGTCGGCGTACCGTCGCACGCCGTCCGCGAAGTTGGTCCGCGGAGACCAGCCGAGCAGTCGCTTCGCTTGAGCGGACGAGATCCGACGGCCCGTGTAGTCGGCTTTCCGGCCCCCGATGTGTTCGATGCTGACGGGTCCGAGCAGTTCGTCGACGGTGTCGGCGATGTCGCGTACGGAGACGGCGGTGGAGCCTTCGAGGGCGAAGGTCTGGTCCTCGGCGGCGGGGGACAGGGCCCGGACGTGGGCGTCGGCGAGGTCCTCGACGTAGACGAAGTTGCGGCTCTGGCGTCCGTCGCCGGCGATGGTGATCGGCCGCCCGGCCAGCGCGGCCTGGACGAACCGTGCGACGACCAGTTCGTCGCGCATCCGGGGTCCGTACGGGATGCCGTAGCGCAGGATGGTGAAGTGCTGCCCGTACAGCTCGCGGTAGCTGTGCACCAGCATTTCGGCGGCGAGCTTGGTGGCCACGTAGAGGTGGCCGCTGTGCTCCAGCTCGATCGGGACGTGCTCGTCCAATTCCTCTTCTTCGCCGCCGAGTTGCTCGCCGCCGAGGGCGGCGCCGTAGACCCAGACGGTACTCGCGAGCACGGTGCGGCTGAGGCCGCTGCGCCGCGCGGCTTCCAGGACGGCCTCGGTGCCGTCGATGTTGGTCCGCACGGCGCGGACCGGGTCGGCGGAGACCTGTTCGACGTCGGCCATCGCGGCGAGGTGGTAGACCACTTCGCTGCCCGCCAGTGCGGAGGTGAGGGCCTTCAGGTCGAGGACGTCGATCCGCGCGTGTTCGGCGTCGGGGTTGAGGTACTGGTCGGTGGTGTCCACCGCGAGGACGTCGTGGCCGGCCGCGATCAGGTGGTCCACGACGTGTGAGCCGATGAATCCGCAGCCCCCGGTGACGGCTATCCGCACGTTCTTGCTCCCTTCGCTCCGGCCGGCCGGCTAACCGGCCGACCGCCGGTACACCGCCGAGACGGCTTCGATGACCTGCTCCGTCTCGTCCTCCGTCATGTCGGAGTGCACCGGCAGGCAGACCTGCCGTGCGCAGAGGTCCTCGGCCACGGGCAGGGGCCCGCGCCGGTACGGGGCGAGCACGGGCTGCAGGTGCAGCGGCAGGTCGTAGACCTCGCCGGACAGCCGCACGCCGTGCTCCTCGGCGACCGCCCGCTTGAACGCCGCACGGTCCGTGCCGGGCGGCAGCAGCGCCACGTACTTGTAGTAGTTGCCACGGCAGCCGGGCGGTTCGAGCACCGGCTGCAGGCCGTCCGGCCCGGCCAGCGCCGCGTCGTAGCGACGGGCGACGGCCCGGCGGGTCTCGATGAACTCCTTGAGCCGGCGCAGGTGCACGGCGCCGACCGCCGCGTGGAGCTCGCTCATCCGCCAGGAGTAGCCGAGCAGCACGTGGTGGTTGGTGGTGAAGGAGCCCTTGCCCTGGTCACGGTAGATCCGGGCCTCGTCGCGCAGCTCCGGCGACTCGGTGAGGATCATGCCGCCCTCACCGCTGGTGGTGACCTTGGTCGGGTAGAAGGAGAAGGCTCCGGCCAGCCCGAAGGTCCCGGCGGCGCGCCCGTTGACGCTGCTGCCGTGGGCGTGCGCGGCGTCCTCGACCAGCGGGATGCCGCGTTGGTCGCAGAGTGCCCGCAGGGCGTCGACCTGCGGGGTGACCAGCCCGCCGATGTGCACCAGCACGACGGCGGCGGTGTCCGGGGTGAGGGCCTCCTCGAGGGTTTCGGGGGAGAGCGCGAGGGTGGCCGGGTCGACGTCGGCGAACACCGGGCGCCCGCCCGCGTGGAGCACCGCGCCGGCGGTCGCGTAGAAGGTGACGGCGGGGACGACCACGTCGCGGCCCCGGACATCGACGGTGCGCAGGATCATCTCCAGCGCCGCCGTGCCACTGCTCACCGCGACGGCGTGGGAGGCGCCGTGCTCGGCGGCGAAGCCCTGCTCGAAGCGCTCGGTCCAGGGACCGAGGGTCAGGGCACCGGTGGTGAGCATCTCGGTCACCGCCTCGGCGACGGCCGCGCGGTCGCTCTCGTCGAACACGATGCGGGCGGCTGGCACGCCCATGGGGCACCTCCGGCGGCGGGCTGCCGACGCAGCACCGATCGGGTCGGATCCTCCCGAACCGCACAAAAGCGGTCGGGTCAGGCACATCACGCTACTTCGCCCGGCCGGGTCACGGCCTGTCGTCGCCCCCCGCACGGGTGACCCGGCTGCTTCCTCCGCAGGTAGGAGGGCTACTCCCGACGCAGGGCGTGCGCTCCTCCGTCCGGGGGACGGCCGTACTGCGTCCGCAGTACGCAAACGGCCTGCGCAGGGACGACGACGGAGCAGGGGTCGGCGATCAAGGATTGGTCACGCTGCGGCGGACCGCGTCCTCAGGGGCGTACGGCCCGCCCGCGGCGCGCCCTGTACCGAGACGCCGCATCCGAAGGAGTCCGCTCTCCCGTGGCCACGTTCCTCTACCGCCTGGGCCGATGGGCCTTCGTCCGGCGCCGGCTGGTGACCTTGCTCTGGGTCGCCGTGCTGGCGGTCGGCGGAGTCCTGGCGGCCAAGGCGCCCGCCGCACCCGACGACGGCTTCGCGATGCCCGGCACGGAAGCGCAGAAGGCCTTCGACCTGATGAACGAGCGCTTCCCCGGCGGTCACGCCGACGGCGCCTCGGCCAGGTTGGTGTTCGTCGCGCCCTCCGGGCAGAAGATCACCGCCGCGCCCCACCAGCAGGCGGTGGAGCGGACGGTCGACGAGCTCGCCCACGCCGAGCAGGTCACCGGGGCGGTCAGCCCCTTCAAGGCGGGCGCCGTCTCCAAGGACGGCAGCACCGCGTACGCGACCGTGAACTACTCCGTCAAGGCGGGCGAGCTGTCCCAGGGCGCCACCCACGCCCTGGAGCAGGCCGCCCAGCACGGCCGGGACGCCGGGCTCAAGGTCGAGATCGGCGGCAACGCGCTGACGGCCAAACCCGGCGCGGGCGGCAGCAGCGAGACGATCGGCATGGCACTGTCCGCCGTCGTGCTGGTGATCACCTTCGGCTCGCTGGTCGCGGCCGGCCTGCCGCTGCTCACGGCGGTCGTCGGCGTCGGCCTCGGCATGGCGCTGATCACCGCGCTCGGCAGCACCCTCGGCCTGTCCAGCACCACCGGCACGCTCGCCATGATGCTCGGCCTCGCGGTCGGCATCGACTACGCGGTGTTCATCGTCTCCCGCTACCGGGCCGAACTCACCGAGGGCCGGACCCCCCAGGAGGCGGCCGGCCGGGCCGTCGGCACCGCCGGGTCCGCCGTGGTGTTCGCCGGCCTCACCGTGGTGATCGCCCTCGCCGGGCTGTCCGTGGTCGGCATCCCGATCCTCGCCAAGATGGGCATGGCCGCCGCCGGGACGGTCGTCATCGCCGTGCTGGTCGCGCTCACCCTGGTCCCGGCGCTGCTCGGCTTCCTCGGCCGCAAGGTGCTGCCGCGCAAGGTCCGCAAGGCCCGCGGCGACGCCGCCCGGGAGGCGACCAAGGAGAACGGCGGCGCCCGCTGGGCCCGGTTCGTGCTGCGCCGCCCGCTCGCGGTGCTGCTCGGCGGCGTGATCGGACTCGGCGTGCTCGCGGCCCCCGCGCTCGACCTACGGCTCGGCCTGCCGGGCGACGAGGCCAAGCCCACCTCCACCACCCAGCGCCGCGCCTACGACCTGCTCTCCGAGGGCTTCGGCCCGGGCTTCAACGGCCCGCTGACCGTCCTGGTGGACGCCAAGGGCGTCGCCGACCCGAAGGCCGCGGCGAACGAGGTCTCCCAGAAGGTCTCCGGCCTGCCGGGCGTCGTCACCGTGACACCGCCGATGTTCAACCAGGCCGGCGACACGGCCCTGCTCAACGCGATACCGGCGACCGGCCCGAGCGAGGCCGAGACCAAGGCCATCGTGCACGCCATCCGCGGCGACGCGGCCGCCCTGAAGTCGGCCACCGGCGCGACGGTCCTGGTCAGCGGTACGACGGCGATGAACATCGACGTCTCGCAGAAGCTCACGGACGCACTGGTGCCCTACCTCGCCGTGGTGGTCGGCCTCGCCGTCCTCCTGCTGCTGGTGGTCTTCCGCTCCGTGCTCGTCCCGCTGAAGGCGGCGCTCGGCTTCCTGCTCTCGGTGGCCGCCGCCCTCGGCGCCGTGGTCGCGGTCTTCCAGTGGGGCTGGCTGGCCGACCTGATCGGCGTGGAGCAGACCGGCCCGGTGATGAGCATGATGCCGATCTTCATGATCGGCGTGGTCTTCGGCCTCGCCATGGACTACGAGGTGTTCCTGGTCACCCGGATCCGGGAGGGCTACGTCCACGGCGAGGAGCCCGGCGAGGCGATCGTCACCGGCTTCCGGCACAACGCCCGGGTGGTCACCGCCGCCGCCTTCATCATGATCGCCGTCTTCTCGGGCTTCATCGGGATGAGCGAGCCGATGATCAAGATGATGGGCCTGGGGCTCGCCGCGGCCGTCGCCTTCGACGCCTTCGTGGTCCGGATGGCCATCGTCCCGGCCGTCCTCGCCCTGCTCGGCCGCCGTGCCTGGTGGCTGCCGCGTCGGCTCGACCGGCTGATACCGGACGTGGACGTCGAGGGCAGCAAGCTGCAGC
This sequence comes from Kitasatospora sp. NPDC034023, assembly GCF_055575795.1. Lineage (NCBI taxonomy): Bacteria > Bacillati > Actinomycetota > Actinomycetes > Kitasatosporales > Streptomycetaceae > Kitasatospora > Kitasatospora sp. NPDC034023. The sequence goes on along the minus strand of NZ_JBVIRY010000010.1, from coordinate 144,390 downwards.
CGCCCGCCGCCGAACCGGCCCCGGCCCCGGAGTCGGTCACCGTCTAGGCAAGCAGGCAAGCAGGCAAGCAGGCAAGCAGGCAAGCAGGCAAGCAGGCAGGCAGGCAGGCAGGACGGGGCCGGGCGGAACACGCCCGGACCCGTCCGGACCCGGTCGGCACCGCTGGCGCCGGCCGGCACAGCTCGCCTCGCTCGGCACTGCTTGCCCCGTCCGGCTCGACACTGGTTCGAGCCCCTACCGTTACCGTTGCTGTCGGGGGCCGCCGCCCGCGCGGAGGTCCCCGGTCCGGCCCGCCGCCCTCACCCGGACGCGGCGCGGCACGAACTGGCGAGCCCGGCGAGGCTGCGGCCAGAGCCCCCGACCCGGAGAGCACGACCATGACCGACACCTGGCAGCGCCTGCGTCGCGACCACCCGCGGCTGCTCGACGCCGTCGGCGGAGCCGCCCTGATCACGGTCACCGCGCTCGGCGCCACCGTCGACCAGACCAACGGGCCCGTCACCATGCCCGACCCGGCCACCGGCGTGATCGCCCTGGTCTCCGCCGTCGCCGTGTTCGCCCACCGCCGCTTCCCGCGCGCGGTCGTCGCCGTCACACTGCTCTGCACGATGGTGCTCGCCGGGACGAGCCCCCGGCTCACCCCCATGCTGGCCACCCCCCTCCTGCTCGCGCTCTACTTCCTCGCCGTCCGCACCGACCGCGCCACCGCCCTGCGCGCCTCGATCGCCACCGCCGTCCTGCTCACCGGGATCTCCCTGCTGATCGGCCCCGGCGGCCCGATCGGCGAGCGGATCAGCGTCCTGGCCTGGGCCCTGCTGCCCGGCGCCCTCGGCGACTCCATCCGCAACCGCCGCGCCCACCTCGCGGCCATCGAGGAACGCGCCGAACGCGCCGAACGCACCCGCGAGGAGGAGGCCCGCCGCAGGGTCGCCGACGAGCGGATCCGGATCGCCCGCGACCTGCACGACGTGGTCGCCCACCACATCGCCCTGGCCAACGCCCAGGCCGGCATCGCCGTCCACCTCATGGACAACCACCCGGTGCAGGCCCGCGAGGTGCTCAGCCACATCACCGACGCCACCGGCTCGGCCCTGCAGGAGCTGCGCGCCACCGTCGGCCTGCTGCGCCGCGCCGAGGAGCCCGCCCCGCTCGAACCCACCCCGGGCCTGGACCGGCTGCCCGAGCTGCTCGGCTCCTTCGAGCGGGCCGGGCTGCCGGTCCGCCTCACCGTCCGCGGTGACGCCCGGCCGCTGTCGCCCGGCGTCGACCTCACCGCCTTCCGGATCGTCCAGGAGTCGCTGACCAACGTCGCCAAGCACGCCCACGGCGCCGACGCCGAGGTCACCCTCGCCTACAGCGAGAGCCGGGTGACGGTCAGCGTCGCCAACGGCCGTCCGGCCGCGACCGGGAGCCCCCGCGCCGCACTGCTGCCCCAGCCCGCCCCGGGCGAGAGCGGCTTCGGCCTGATCGGCATGCGCGAGCGGGCCGGCGCGGTGGGCGGTCGGCTCAGCGCCGACCGACGGCCCGACGGGGGCTTCCTGGTCACCGCCGAACTGCCCCTGCGCACCGGCGCCCTCGACGACGGCCCGGCCCATGCCGGTGCGGCCGGTCCGCACCCGGCCGGTGCACACGGGGCCGGCTCACCAGGGGCCGGTGCCCGCGGGGTCGGCTCGCCGGGGGCCGGCGGACAGGATCACGCCGTTCGGGGAGGCGGTGCCGCGCCCCTCTGCAGCCCCCGAACCGCCCGCGCCGCCCGTACGCACGACGCCGAAGGACAGGACCGCGCCGCCCGACCGGCACGCGCGGTCCGAGAGGACAGGGACCACGCATGACCATCAGGGTGCTCCTCGCCGACGACCAGGCCCTGCTGCGCGGCGCCTTCCGCATGCTGATCGACGCGGAGGAGGACATGGAGGTGGTCGGCGAGGCCGCCGACGGGCGCGAGGCCGTCGAGCTCGCCCGGGCCACCAGGCCCGACATCGTCCTGATGGACATCCGGATGCCCGGCGCCGACGGCCTCGGCGCCACCGCCGCGATCTGCGGCGACGAGGAACTGTCGGGCACCCGGGTGCTCATCCTCACCACCTTCGAGATCGACGAGTACGTGGCCCAGGCGCTGCGCGCGGGCGCCGGCGGGTTCCTCGGCAAGGGCGCCGACCCGAAGGAACTGCTCGCCGCCGTCCGTACCGTCGCAGCCGGCGACGCCCTGCTCTCGCCCGCCGCCACCCGGGCCGTGATCGACCAGTTCCTGGCCCAGCCCGACCCGGGCGCCGCCGGCCCGGCGAGCGAGCGGCTCGCCGTCCTCACCGCCCGCGAGCGCGAGGTGATGTCGATGGCCGCCACCGGCCTCACCAACGAGGAGATCGCCGAGCGGATGTTCGTCAGCCCGTTCACCGTCCGCACCCACGTGCACCGGGCGATGGCCAAGCTCGACGCCCGCGACCGCGCCCAACTCGTCGCGATCGCCTACCAGTCCGGCCTGGTCCCGCCCGGCCGGCCGTCCTGATCACGGCCGACTCGCGTCATTCGAGCAGCCTGAGGGCTGAGTCTCCGTCAAATTTCCGCAGCAGAAGCGGATCAGGTTCCCGGCCTGGCCGAAAACGACCCCCGAACTGGTGTATCAGCGAGTAGTCTGCCGGTGACTCAGAATGAGGAGGATGTTCGTGGAAACCAAGGACACGGCCGGCGAGGTGCGGATTCTCCAGCCGTTGCCCGGGCGTACGGCGGACGCATCTCAGGCGTTCGACCTTCGGCTCGCGCGACTGCTCCGCCTGCTCGGGGTCGAGGCCGGACCCGGTCCCGACTACCAGAGTTCGGCCCGGTGGGAGGTCCACAAGGTGGTCGCCGGAAGGTCCGAGCTGCCCGAGGAGTACTTCGAGGCGCTGCTGGAGGCGGCGGTCCACGACCCCAACCCGAGCTTCAACCGGCGCTTCGTCGAGCCGGCCCTGCTCGCCTTCGGGCAGCGCCGGGTCCGCCTCGCCCTGCTCGGCTACCTGCGCACCGGCACCGGCCCGGAGCGGGCGGGCGCCGCGCGGGCCTGGTACTGGACGGCCCTGTCGATCGGGGACGGGCGCAACGGCGCCGCCGCCGACGAGGGTGCGAGCGTCCGGGACGCCTGGTACGAGACCGCGCTGCGGGAGTTCGTCGCCAACGAGGACCTGGACGTCCGCCGCTGCATCCTCCCCGGCCTCCCGCTCGTGCCGCGCGCCTACCCGGCGGAACTGCACGGCCTGGTCGAGGCGGCGGTCGCGATCGCCCGCTCGCACCCCGACGAGTACATTCGGCACCGCGCGGAGATCCAGGTCGGTCTCTGACTCTCGGGTGACCCCGCTCCGGGTGCACGCGCCGACGTGCGCACTCGACGGGTGTACCCGGAGCGGCATTTCCCGTCCGGTCGTTCCATTCGCCCACGATCCGGCGAATCGCTCCGGCCACCGGCCCTGGGCCGAGGAGCCCGAGCGCTTCATCGCCCTCGTCGACGACTTCCTGAACGAACGCCCCTAGCGTCGCGGTGAGGTGCCGGTGTCCGGGGCGGGCTTGGCGGCGAACGGGCATCGGTTGGCAACCTATCGGTGGCACGCCACGGTGCGCGCCGACGAGACTTTCCGTCATGAGCCGTGGCCCCCGGTGCCACGGCCGAGCACGAAAAGGGGAAGTCCCATGGCGACGTTCGTTCTCGTACCCGGCGGTTGGCACGGCTCCTGGGCGTTCGAGGCGGTGGTCCCGCTGCTGGAGCGGGCCGGCCACACCGTCCACACCCTGACCCTGACCGGCCTGCGCCCCCACGACGACCCCGCCACGATCGCCGCCGCCAACCTCGACACCCACGCCGAGGACGTGCTGCGCCTGCTGGAGCGCGCCCACCTCGGCGACGTGACGCTCGTCGGTCACAGCTACGGCGGGATGGTGATCACCGCCGCCGCCGACCGCGCCGGCGGCCGGGTCTCCCGCCTGGTGTACCTGGACGCCTGCGTGCCGCGCGACGGCGAGTCGTGCTGGTCCATCATGAACGAGGGCTACCGGCAGTCGTTCGTCGCCGGCGCCGCCACCACCGGCTACGCCGTCCAACCCCCGTGGCGGCCGGACGGCGACCCGCGCCGCCGCCCGCACCCGCTCGCCGCCTTCCTGCAGACGGTCCACCTCACGGGCGCCCTCGCCGAGGTCACCCGCCGCGAGTTCGTCTACTGCTCGGGATGGGAGGACCGCACACCGTTTGCCGACCAGCGCACCCGGCTGCTCGCCGACCCGGGATGGACCGTCCACGACGTGCCGACCGGCCACAACCCGATGCGCGAGGCGCCGCAGGCAGTCGCCGCGCTCCTGCTCGACGGAGCAGATGAAGCCGATGAAGCCGACGAGCGCGGAGGACCCGACGAACGCGGCGGACCCGGCGGACCCGGTGACAACGCCGTCCTCACCCCGGGCCGGATGGCCCTGTTGGGGTCGTGACGTACCTGATGAACCTGGCGACATGATCACCAGGGGGCCGGACCGCTCACTGATCACCTCACTGATCACCTACGACCACTGACCGGTTTCGGAGCTGCTCGTCCAGCCGATCCGAGCCCACGTCACAGCAGGGCCAGCGCCTGCCGGAGGTTGTACTCGGCGATGCCGGCCATGGCCGACCGGTCGGGGAAGTCGCCGTCGAGCAGCCGCAGCGGGCCCGCCGTCAGCGACAGCCGCTGCGCCAGCGTGTAGAGGGCGAGCCGGGCCTCGTCCAGCCCGTCCACCGCCGGCGGCCGGTAGGCGTCGTGGAAGCGGATCCGCAGGAAGACGTGCTCCCACTCGACGTCGAAGTACATCGTGCCTTCGATGTCGATCAGCACCGGGTGCCCGTCCGCGTCCACCAGGACGTGGTCGGGCCCGAGTTCGCCGTGCACGACCGCGTACTCCGCGCGCGGCCGCACCGCCGCCGTCAGGCCCAGCAGCCGTTCCTCCAGCCGACCTTGGGTGTGCGCGATCCGCCGGTCGCGCGATGCAGCCTCGGCGAGGTCGCGCAGCGCACGGTCCAGGACGACCGCCTCGCAGGACGTACCGCGCGAGGTTCCCCCTCCGTCGACCACGGCCACCTTGCCGTACCCGGACGCCCGATGACCTCGCATCGCCTCCAGCGCTTCCCCGAGCCGGGCGACCACCGGGGCGGCCGAGCGTGGGTCGCGCGCGAGCAGGTCCTCCAGGTTCCCGCCCGGGAGGTCCTCGACGATCGCGAGGTCCGACGGGCCGTGGACGCCGTCGCGGTCCAGGAGCCGGATCGCCGGGACCCGGACGCCGAGCGCGTCCAGCCGCGCGTGCGCGGCCTCGAACAGGTCGAGCCCGAGGCCGGGGGAGAACGGGTTGGTGAGGTCGCTGTCGCCCTCGGCCGCCGGCCAGTAGTTCTCGGCGTCATCCCACAGGTAGGCGACCACCGTCGCCGCATCGTCCATCACCAGGCGGTACGCGCCCTTCTTGCTGCCACCCGCAAGCCGCTCGACGGTCTCCAGCCGCCGCCCGCCACCCAGTGCGGCCCGCGCCGCCCCCGCCAACCGCTGCCGCCCGACCGCCCCCGGTGCCACCGCGTTCCGAACCGCCCTCCCCGCGACCACGACCCGCGCACCCTACGGGAGCACCGACCGGCAGGCGAAAGACCCGCCATTTCCTCGGGTGCCTCGCCCCCGCCCGTGACGGCATCGTCCACCTCTCCGGTCGCCACCCGGCGGCAGCCGCCTGCAGCTCGGCGGGTGGCCCCCGGAAGCCTCGCCCGGAACCGCTGCCCGCAAGGGTCTGATGATCTACTCGCGGCCTTGCCGGCGCACAGCCTGCAGCCCAGGGCACGGCCCTGGTGCCGGTTGATCGGGTCACCCCCGTTTGTCCCTTTCGTCTCGGCGGGCGTGCGCGGAGGCTCGCCGCGCGCCGCGGTCCCTCCCGGCGCAGGATGGAAGTCCCGGGGCAGTGGTACAACCGGCGGCGGGAGGTCCGGGCCGTGGTGATCGCAATGGCAGACATCCGCGAGTGGCGTGGCCATGCCGTGGTCGACGAGAAGAGCCACCGCATCGGCACGCTGGAGTCGGTCTACGTCGAGACGGCCAGTGACGAGCCGTTCTTCGCCACCGTCACGGTGGGCTTCGCCGGTCGGCGCCGGCTGGTCTTCGTGCCGCTGGAGGGCGCCGTGGTCGGGCCGGACTACGTCCGGGTGGCGTATGCGAAGAACCAGGTCAAGGATGCTCCGGCGATCGGCACCGACGACGTCCTGCCCGCCGAGGACGAGCCCGCCGTGTTCGCCCACTACGAGCTTCCGTACGCGACCGGCGCCGGTGGCGAGCGCCGGCTGGCCCGCCGCTGACCTCGCGCGGGGGAAACCGGCGGGGGAAGCGGTTGGCAGCTGTTCCTCGCCCTGGCCTGAGCGGCGCCACGAGCCCGGCGACAACGGCACCACAGCCGACAACGCGCCACCGCTGACAGTCGGCAGCTGAGAGCCGACAACCGCATACCCGTAGGAGGGCCGCGACGGATCACCCGTCGCGGCCCTTTCGCTGTGCGCGGATGTTCCCGTACCGCCCGATGTTCCGTCATGCGTCGTTCATGTGCAGGTCGCTGGCCTTCGGATGAATGAGGCAGCCCGCAGTTGTACAGCCAACTGTGGAGCACCTCTTCCTCCCAGCCTTCCGTGACCAGCCGTACCCGGCCCCGGCGAACCGTCCCCCGGCGGACCGGGCACCGGGCGGCGGACAGGACAACCGTGGCCGCAGGCAGCGCCCTGACCATCACCTCATCCACCGACCCCACCGAAGGCGACCGGCTCACCTTCCACTGGACCACCGATGCTCCCGACGCCAAGAACTGGGTCGGCATCTACGACGGCACCCGGCAGCCCGGCACCGGTTCGTCGCTCCTGTGGAAGTACGTCCCGGGCACCTCCGGCGACGTGCAGATCGACACCTCCGCGCTGACCGGTGGCCCGTACACCGCCTACCTCCTCGCCAAGGACGGGTACGGCATCCTCGCCCGGAGCGCGCCGTTCGGCTTCCGCCCCAAGCCCGCCGTCGTCCGCCCGCACGCCGCCGTCGACGCCTTCACCGCGACGCCGGTCGCCCCGGGCGCCGCCGTACAGGTCAAGCTCGGCGGCCTCTGGTCCCGGCCGGTCGGCAATGTGCCCGGCTCCGCCGCCTTCCGCAAGGTCAGCGGCCCGGCCTGGGCCTCGGTCAGCGCCGATGGCACGCTGACCGGCACCGCTCCCGCCACCCCCGGCAAGAACCCCGAGGTGGTCGTCGTCGGCGTCAAGGACAGCGCGGGCGCCACCGACACCGTCACCGTCCTGGTCCCCGTCGTCGACCCGGCCGCGCCGCCCCGCCTCAAGGCCGCGAGCTGGAACCTGCACAACGCGGGCGCGGCCTCCACGGACGCGCTGGAGAAGCAGCTGCGCGTGGTCCTCGCCCAGGGCCTGGACGTGCTCGCCTTGCAGGAGACGGCGGGGGAGCGGGCCAAGACCCTGGCCGACGCCCTCGGCTGGTACGCCTACCAGAGCCCGGGCAGCGTCGGCATCCTCAGCCGCTACCCGCTCGCCGTCGTCACCCCGCCGACCGCCGACCTGCCCGCCGCCGCGGCCACCCTCCGGCTGCCCGGCGGCCGCGAGGTGCGCTTCTGGGCCGCTCACCTGGACGAGGCGGGCTACGGCCCGTACGCGGTCCAGGACGGCAGCTCCGCCGCGCAGACCGTGGCCGCCGAGAACGGCTCGCTCCGGGTGAAGCAGGCCGGGTTGCTGGCCGCCGCCGTGCGCGCGGACCTCGCCCGGCGTGTCCCGGTCGTCCTGGGCGGCGCGCTCTCCTCGCCCTCCCACCGGGACTGGACGGCCGCCACCGCCGCCGCCCACCACGGCGTCGGCCCGCTCGACTGGCCGGTCACCGTCGCCCTGGAGGCCGCCGGGCTGACCGACGCCTTCCGCGAGGAGTACCGCGACCCGGCCAAGGCCCCCGGGGCCACCTGGTCGCCCACCCGCAAGCAGCGCGGCGACCGGCCCGAGCCGCAGGACCGCATCGACTACGTCCAGTACGCCGGCCCGTTGAAGCTGGTCGAGGCGCACACCCTGGTCGCCGACTGGCCGCAGCCCGAGCCGAACACCGCCGCCAACGAGTGGCCCTCCGACACCGCCGCCGCCGTCGCCACCTTCCAGCTCTGAGAGGTCAGTTCGTGATGCCCGAGCTCTCCCGCCGCACCTTCGTCGGCGCCACCGCGGCGGTCGGCGCCACCGCCCTGACCGGCCTGGCCGCCGCCCCGGCCGAAGCCGCGTCCGCCGCTGGCACCGCCGAAGCCGCCCCCGCTCCTGCCCCCGCCGGATCCGACCGGGCCACCGGCACCATCAAGGACGTCAGGCACGTCGTCGTCCTGATGCAGGAGAACCGTTCCTTCGACCACTACTTCGGTACCCTCGCCGGCGTCCGCGGTTTCGGCGACAAGCAGGCGCTCCGGTTCCCGGACGGCACCGACGTGTTCCGCCAGCCGGACACCCGCCGCAGTGACGGCGGCGCGATGCTGCCGTACCGGATGGACACCGCCAAGTACAACGCGCAGAACGCCGGCGGCCTGGCCCACGACTGGGCGACCGGCCACCAGGCCATCAACAACAGTGCGATGAACAAGTGGATCGCCGCCAAGGGCGAGCGCACCATGGGCTACTTCACCCGCGACGACATCCCCTACCAGTACGCCCTGGCCGACGCCTTCACCGTCTGCGACGCCTACTTCACCTCCCTCGCCGGCCCCACCGACCCCAACCGCCTCTACTTGTGGACCGGCACCTCCGGCCCCGGCCGCGACGGCACCACCGGCCCGTGGATCGACAACACCCCGGTCACCGACAACCCCGTCGCCGACTGGACCACCTACGCCGAGCGGCTGCAGGCGGCCGGCGTCACCTGGCGCGTCTACCACAACCCCAGCAAGGACGACCGCACCGGCGACTACGACGACAACGCGCTCTCCTACTTCAAGCAGTTCCACGCGTTCGCGCCCGACGACCCGCGGTACGTCAACGCGATGACCAAGTTCGACCCGGCCGACTTCGACCGCCACTGCAAGGACGGCACCCTGCCGACCGTCTCCTGGCTGGTCGCGCCCTACCTGTTCTCCGAGCACCCGGAGGCCGGACCGGCCTACGGCGCGCACTGGGTCGACCAGGCGCTGCAGTCGCTGATGTCCAACCCGGACGTCTGGCGGCACACCGTCTTCCTGGTCATGTACGACGAGAACGACGGCTACTTCGACCACATGGTCCCGCCCACCCCCGAGCCCGGCACCCCCGAGGAGTTCACCCAGGGACGGGCCATCGGCCTCGGCAACCGCGTCCCGCTCTGGGTCATCTCGCCGTGGTCGCGCGGCGGTTGGGTCAACTCCCAGGTCTTCGACCACACCTCGGTGCTGCGTTTCATGGAGCAGGTCACCGGCGTGGCCGAGCCCAACATCTCGGCCTGGCGCCGGGCCGTCTGCGGTGACCTCACCAGCTGCTTCGACTTCGCCGCCCCCGAGTACTCGATCCCGAAGCTGCCCGACACCAAGGCCCTGATGGCCAAGGCCGACGCGGGCGCCAAGCTGCCCGGTGTCGCCCTGCCGGCGGTCGGCGCCCAGTCGATGCCCGTCCAGGAGCGCGGCGAGCGCCCGCACCGCCCCCTGCCGTACCAGCCGTGGGCCGACGTGGAGGTGGACCGGAAGACCGGCAAGGTCACCTGCACGATGAGCAACGACGGTTCGGTGGCGTTCCCGTACACCGTCTACCCCAACATCGTGTTCCCCTTCGCGGGCACCCCGTACACCGTCGCCCCCGGCGCCACCGCCCGGTACGTCTGGGACGCGGCCGCCACCGACGGCCGCTACGATTTCACCGTCCACGGCCCGGACGGCTTCGTCCGCCGCTTCGCCGGCACGGTGGTCCGGGACGGGCAGGACGGCCAGAACGACATCGGCGTGCCGATCGTCACCGCCGACCTGCGCGGCAACGGGAAGTTCAGCCTCCAACTGGCCAACGACGGCATGACCGACGTGGCCTTCACCGCCGCGCCCAACGACTTCGCGGGCACCGCGCAGACCGTCTGGGTCAAGCCCGGCAAGCAGGCCGACCTGGCCTGGCCGCTGGACAGGCAGGGTCGCTACGACGTCATCGTGACCGCCCACACCGGTCAGCGCTTCACCCAGCGCTACGCGGGCTGGGTGCACTGATCCGTGCTCCCGCCACGGCCGTGGGGCGCCGAACCGGTGACCCCCGGCCGTGGCTCGGCCTTCCTGTCGGGCCCCGCCGCTACCGTCGGGCCCATGCAGAAAATCAGCACCTTCCTCTGGTTCGACGACCAGGCCGAAGAGGCCGCCGCCTTCTACACCTCGGTCTTCCCCAACTCCCGCATCACGCAGGTCACCCACTACGGCGAGGCCGGCCCCCGCGAGGCCGGCTCGGTCATGACCGTCGCCTTCGAACTCGCCGGCCGGGAGTACGTCGCCCTCAACGGCGGCCCGGAGTTCACGTTCACCGAGGCCGTCTCGCTGCAGGTGGAGTGCGAGGACCAGCGGGAGATCGACGAGCTCTGGGCCAAGCTCACCGCCGACGGCGGCCAGGAGGGCCCGTGCGGCTGGCTCAAGGACCGCTTCGGCCTGTCCTGGCAGATCACGCCGCGCGTCCTGCTCGACCTGATCGGCGACCGCGACCGGGCCAAGGCCGACCGCGTGATGGCGACCGTGCTGCGGATGCAGAAGCTCGACATCCGGCAGCTGCTCGACGCGGCCGAGGGCTGATGCCGTGACCGCCTCCGCCCACCGCGCGATCGTCTACCTGCGGGCCGCCCCCGAGCGGGTCTGGCACGCGCTCACCAACGCCGACGAGTCCGGCCTCTACTGGGGCCACCGCAACGTCTCGACCTGGCTGCCCGGCGCGCCCTGGGAGCACCAGCGCACCGACGACTCCGGGATCTCCGACGTCGTCGGCACCGTCGAGGCCGCCGACCGCCCGCACCGGCTGGTCACCACCTGGGCCGGCCCGCAGGAGCGGCGCCCCGGCGGGCCCTCGCGGGTCACCTTCGACATCCGCAGCTGGCAGGACCTCACCCGGCTCACCGTCACCCACGAGAACCTCGCCGACGAGGCCGAGCGGACGAACGCCGAGGAGGGCTGGGCGGCGGTGCTCTCCAACCTCAAGACCTACCTGGAGACCGGCCACCCGCTCCCGCAGCAGCCCTGGCTGATGCCCTGACGCCCTGAGGCCCTGATGGCCTGAGGCCCCGCAGGCCGTCAGCGCCCGGCAGCGGATCGGCGCCCGGCCTCCGCTGCCGGGCGCCCCGCAGTTCCCCGCCCGCGCCCCCGCCCCCGCTCGCCGCGCAGGAACCGGCGCAGCCCGGCGAACCGCGCGAACCGCTCCCGGTTCGCCACCGACGCCCGGTCCAGCTCCTCCATCAGCCGTCGGCTGCGGTGCTCCAGGTCCAGCTCGTCCAGGATCCGGTCCACCTCGGCCAGTATCGAACCGTGCAGCTGCCAGGCCTCCGGGTGCTCCTGCACCTTGCGCAGCAGCACCGGGGCGACGTTCTCCCGGCAGGCCCAGGCCGCCGCCAGCTCGGCGGTCAGCCGGGTCTCCGCCTCCTCGGCGCTGCGGCTCACCTGGGTGGTCACCAGCACCGCGAAGCTCACCATCGCCCCGCCGACGTGGTCCAGCAGCTCCTCCAGGCCCACCGCGACGTCCGGTGGGAAGAGCCGCTCGCCGGGCGCGCGCCGCTTGGCCAGGTCGGTCAGCGAGCGGGCCAGCACCCGGATCACCACGACGCAGATCTCCAGGGTGTCCAGCCCGGTGCGCAGCACCAGCCGGGACAGCAGCCCCTCGCTGATCCGGGGGTTGAACCGCAGGCTGTCCTCGGCCTGCCGCAGCGCCGCGTCCACCTCGGAGATCGCCTGGTCCAGCCGGCGGGCCTCGTGCAGCCGCTCGGCGGCCCGGGCGACCGGGGTGGGCCGGCCCAGTTCCTCGGAGATGTCGACCAGCAGCTGCCGGGCCCGCCGGGCGAGGTCCTCGATCGACTCCCCGGCGGTGTCCACCCAGACCGGCGGCGCGAACACCAGGTTGAACAGCAGGCCGACAGCGGCGCCGATGAGCGTCTCCAGCACCCGGTCCCAGGCCTGGGAGGCCAGCTTGGTGACGCCCAGGATCAGCATCGCGCTGATCGCGACCTCCTGGACGAACTCCTCGACCCGGACGAACCGGCCGACGACCAGCGAGGCCAGGATGATCAGCCCGAGGCTCCACCAGGAGAGTCCGACCACGGCGCTGAAGCCGATCGCGATCAGCACCCCGACGACCACCGAGTTGACCCGGCGGATGCTGGTCTTGAGCGTCGAGTAGACGGTGACCTGGACCACCAGCAGCGCGGTCAGCGGCGCCGTCAGCGGGGCGGGCTCGGCGCTGAGCTGCGTCGCCACCGCGTAGGCGATGGTGGCCGCGACGGTGGCCCGCATGGTCTGGACCACGAAGGGTTCCCGCGCGCTGCGGCGGATCAGGGCCGTGAGTGACTCCGGGAGAAGGGCCATGTCGCCCTTCTTTCCCCGCCGCCGCCCTTCACACCGGTCCCGGGCCCGTCCGGCACCCGTATGAGCCCGGATGAACCCGTATGAACCCGCAGGACCCGTGAAAACGAGCGGTTCCGACCGGCTACTGGTCGCCTTCCGGCTGCCTCCGGTCAGTTGCCGCGGTGGAAGCGCAGCTTCCAGGGGGCCAGCGCGGACTCGACCTGCACCCCGATGCTCATCTTCGAGGCGCCCTCGATCCGCTCCTCGAAGCGGATCGGCACCTCGCGGATCGTCATGCCCTGCTTGACCACCCGGTAGTTCATCTCGACCTGGAACGAGTAGCCGTTGCTCTGCACGGTCGGCAGGTCGATGGCGCGCAGGGTGCTCGCGCGCCAGGCCTTGAACCCGGCGGTGGCGTCCCTGACGCCCAGGCCGAGGATGGTGTTGACGTAGAGGTTGGCCCAGGCGGACAGGGCCTTGCGGTGCCAGGGCCACTCGGCGGCGGTGGAGCCGCCGGTGACGTAGCGGGAGCCGATCACCACGCCGGTGTCGTCGGTGAGCAGGGTCCGCACCATCTCGGGAATCACCGAGGCCGGGTGCGAGAGGTCGGCGTCCATCTGGACCACGACGTCGGCGCCCTCGTCCAGGGCCCGGTCCATGCCGGCCAGGTAGGCGCGGCCGAGGCCATTCTTCTCGGTGCGGTGCAGCACGCCGACGGTGCCGCCGGAGTCCGCGGCGAGCTTCTCGGCGATCTCGCCGGTGCCGTCGGGCGAGTTGTCGTCGACCACCAGGAGGTGCAGGTTCGGCACCGGAAGCTCCGCGATCAGGCCCGCGAGGACCGGGAGGTTCTCCCGCTCGTTGTACGTGGGGACGACCACAACGACCTTGGGGGAGGCCTCGACCATGTTCTGTTTCCCTCGTGCACTCGCCGGTCGGCACCCGGGCCGCACCGGTCGGTTTGCCTGGACGACCTGCGCTGGTTGGACCGGGTGAGTGTATCGGGGGCGCGGGCCCCCTCCTGCCGCGGGCGGCGGTCGGACGTCCGTTCGACCACGATGCGCTCCCGCGGCGGGCCGCCCCCGCCCGGAACGGTGTCCGGAGAACTCGCCGCTACGCCGTGCCGTAGACGGCGCCGAGGTTGTCCTGGGCCGGGTGGGTGCGGGCGGCCGGGCCGGCGGCGAAGGTGCGCAGGACGTTCTCGGTGGTCCTGCGGACCAGGTCCCCGGCCTGGGCGTCGATGCCGTGGTCGGCCTTGCCACCGCCGGGGCCGTGGGCGTCGAGGGTCTCGACCCAGCGCATCGTGCCGGAGGCGAAGACCCCGGCGCCGCCGGGCACGGTGTAGTAGGCGGTGTCGGAGTGGGAGTGGCGGCCCTCGCAGACCACGGGGGAGTGGGCGATCACCTCGATCGGGCGCGGGGTGGGGAAGGCGGTGTCCACCCGGTCGTACTCGACGCCGACCAGGTGCGGGAAGGACGCCCCGGCCGCGACGCCCGTCCCCTCGAAGGCCCAGTGCCCGGGGGAGGTGACCACGTACGGGGCGTCCACCGGGTAGCCGTCGTAGATCACGCCGAGCATCGAGCTCTCCGGGTCGGCGCCCGGGTCGGCCCGGAAGTCGGTGGTCGCCGGGGCGCCCGCCTGGTACCCCGGGTCCTGCGCCCAGGCGCCCTTGTAGCAGACCACCGTGCGCTCCGGGCCGAGGTCGGTCGGCTCGAAGCGGACCCGGCGGAAGCAGCAGTTGGCGCCCAGGATCGCCAGGTTGGTCCCGGCGTCGCGGGCGGCGACCACCCGGGCGCGCTGCTCGGGGGACCAGTACTCGTCGTGGCCCAGCGACACCACGGTGGTCGCGCCGGTCAGCAGCCCGGGCTCGCGGGCCACGTCGATGCCGGTGGTGTAGGCGAGCGGCAGACCCAGCCGCTCGGCGAGGGCGACCAGCGGCGCCTCGTAGACCAGGAACAGCCCGGCGCCGTGGTCGTAGTCGTACGGCCGGTCGAAGACGACTTTCAGCGAACGGGTGGCCAGGCCTCCGGTCGGGCCGTTGTAGAGGCTGTAGCCGCCCCACTCGTTGTAGGCCTGCCAGGTCGCCGGGGCGCTCATGATCACCGTCTTCCCGGCGGTGACGGCCGAGCGGACGGTGAGCGGCACGTAGCGGTGGCCGGAGCCGTCCTCGGTGTCCAGGCGCAGCAGGTACGCGCCCTCGGGCCAGCCGGTGGTGTCCACGGCGAGGGTGCGCTGCCAGCCGGTCAGCACGGTGCGGGTCGCCGGGTCGACGTGCGGCGCGGGCTGCTGGTCGCCGGGGACGTGTTCGCGGCGCCAGACCAGGCGGGCGCGGGCGCCGTCGTACCAGCCCATCCGGTAGGCGGAGACGGTGAACGCGGAGGCCGGGGTGGAGACGTGCAGGCCGAAGCTCTCGCCGGGCAGCACGCTGACCCGGTCGGCGAAGCCCGCGATGGCGGCGTCCGGGCCGGGGTCGGTGATCTCCCAGCCGGGCGTGCCGGGCAGGGCCTGCTCGTGCTTCAGGTCGTTGGTCGCCCCGGCGTGCCGGCCGGCGTCCCCCGCGCCGGGGCCGGCCGGTGGTTCGGCGGAGGGGTGCGGGGCCGGTGCCGGCTCCGGGTGACGGGCACCGCAGGAGGTGACGGCGGCTGCCATCAGGCCCAGGCCCAGGATCCCCCGCCGGCTCGGTACCGCCACCGCGGCCTCCCTCTGGTTCGCAGCTGTGTCGATGGTGTCGATCGGCCCGCGCCGACCCGGAGCGTCAACCTCGTGCGTCAATGCGCGCGGACATCCTCACCCGTTCCGGAGGCCGAGTCCGGGTAAACGCGCCGGGCCGCCGGGCACGGCCGGACGCCGCCCGCCGGCCGGGAGGGCCGTACGGGCGCACCCTGGCGTGTTGGCCCGCGCGGTTCCCGGGCGGGCCCGACCCGGTCACCTAGCCTGACCAGGCCCGCCGTCCGGCGGCCACAGGGGGTCCGGCCCCGTAGGCGGCCGACCGAGTCGTGGACAGGGGTGTACGTGGTCTCGTCGGGTTCGGCCGAACCGGGGGCGCCGTCCCGGCCCAAGGGCGGGCGGTTCCGGGCGTGGATGCTCGAAGGCCTGGCGGACAGGGCCAAGCAGCACCCCGGCCCGCACGCCCAGGTGCCGCACGTGAAGGGGCAGCGCTGGTGGCGGGTCATGTGCCTGACCGGCCTGGACTACTTCTCCACGCTCGGCTACCAGCCCGGCATCGCCGCTCTCGCGGCCGGCCTGGTGTCGCCGCTGGCGACCATCGTGCTGGTGATCGTCACCCTGCTCGGCGCGCTCCCGGTCTACCGGCGGGTCGCCCAGGAGAGCCCGCACGGCGAGGGCTCGATCGCGATGCTGGAGCGGCTGCTGTCGTTCTGGAAGGGCAAGCTGTTCGTCCTCGCGCTGCTGGGCTTCGCGGCCACCGACTTCATGATCACCATCACCCTGTCCGCCGCCGACGCGAGCGCGCACCTGGTCGAGAACCCGCACCTGCACAGCGCGCTGACCGGCAAGGAGGTCCTCCTCACCCTGATCATGATCGCGCTGCTCGGCGGGGTCTTCCTCAAGGGCTTCGGCGAGGCGATCGGCCTGGCCGTGGTGCTGGTCGCGGTCTACCTCGCGCTGAACGTCGTGGTGGTCGTCGACGGGCTCTGGAACGTGCTCAAGGCCCCGCACCTGTTCAGCGACTGGACCGACGCGCTCATCATGGAGCACGGCAACGTGATCGCCATGGTCGGCGTCGCCCTGATCGTCTTCCCCAAGCTCGCGCTCGGCCTGTCCGGCTTCGAGACCGGCGTCGCCGTGATGCCGCACATCGAGGGCGACCCCGACGACACCGAGGAGAAGCCCACCGGCCGGATCCGGGGCGCCCGCCTGCTGCTCACCACCGCCGCCGCGATCATGAGCTGCTTCCTGATCGCCACCAGCTTCATCACCACCCTGCTCATCCCGGCCGACGCCTTCAAGAAGGGCGGCCCGGCCAACGGGCGGGCGCTCGCCTACCTCGCCCACGAGTACCTCGGCAGCGCCTTCGGCAGCATCTACGACCTGTCCACGATCGCCATCCTCTGGTTCGCCGGCGCCTCCGCGATGGCCGGACTGCTCAACCTGATGCCGCGCTACCTGCCCCGCTACGGCATGGCGCCGCACTGGGCCCGCGCCGTGCGGCCCACCGTCATCGTCCTCACCCTGATCGCCTTCCTGGTCACCTGGCTCTTCGACGCCAACGTGGACGCCCAGGGCGGCGCGTACGCGACCGGCGTCCTGGTGCTGATCAGCTCCGCCGCGATCGCCGTCACCATCGCCGCGCACAAGGCCGGACAGCGCCGCTGGCGGTCCGGCTTCGCGGTGATCGCGGCGGTGTTCCTCTACACCACGGCGGTCAACATCGCCGAGCGGCCGGACGGCGTCAAGATCGGTGCCTGCTTCATCGCGGGCATCATGCTGGTCTCCTTCCTCTCCCGGCTCAAGCGGGCCTTCGAACTGCGCGTCACCGACGTGGTGCTGGACGACGTCGCGGAGCGGTTCGTCCGGGACTACATGCACCGCCCGCTGCGGCTGATCGCCAACGAGCCGAACAGCCGGGACCTCGCCGAGTACCGGGACAAGATCCACCAGATCCGCCGGGACAACGACATCCCGGTCGAGGACGACCTGGTCTTCGTCGAGGTCACCGTGCTCGACCCGTCCGACTTCGAAGCCGAACTGACCGTGCACGGCGAGGTGATGCACGACCGCTACCGGGTGCTGTCGCTGCAGAGCTCCAGCGTCCCCAACGCGCTGGCCGCCCTGCTGCTGCAGGTCCGCGACCTGACCGGGCAGCAGCCGCACATCTACTTCGAGTGGACCGAGGGCAACCCCTTCGCGCAGTTCCTGCGGTTCTTCCTGTTCGGGCAGGGTGAGATCGCACCGGTCACCCGCGAGGTGCTGCGCGAGGCCGAACCGGACCGCTCGCGCCGTCCGGCCGTGCACGTGGGCTGAGCGGTACGGCCGCGGGGTGCGGCCGTACCGCTCAGCCCGGCGGGCCGGCCGGGGCCACGAGGTCAGCGGCTGTGGTGGGACCTGCTCCAGGCGGGCGCGACGAAGGCCACCAGGCCGACGGCGAAGGCGAGTTGGAGGATGTGCCGAATCCAGTCGATGCCCGAGGTGTGGCGGACGCCGACCCAGCCGGAGACGGCGTTGCCGAGCCAGGCCCCGGCGGCGCCGAGCAGCATGGTCAGCCACCAGGGAATCGCCTGCGGGCCGCGCAGGATCAGCTTGGCGAGCACGCCGAGCACGAAGCCGATGAGCAGAATCCACAGGAGCTGGAACATCGCAGTCCACCTTCCGGGCGCCACCGGAGCCGACCGGCGCGCCGAATCGCCGAATCGCCAAAGACGCGGTTTGTCCCATGCTCACCCGGATCGGCCGGACGGGCACGTCGGCGGAGAGCGGCGCAGGTCACCGATGGGATGCGCGTCTCCTGACGGCTTCCGGTGGCGGCGGGGCCTCAGCGGTCCCGCATCGCCTCGACGGCCTCGCGGACATCCGGGTCCGGATCGTCCGCGAGGCCGTCCAGCAGCCCGGCGGCGCCCGGGGTGGACCAGGTGCCGACGGTCCAGACCAGATCCTCGCGCACGCCCGGATCGGGGTGCGCGGCCAGGCGGGCCAGGGCGTCCACCGGGCCGCGACGGCGCATCGCGAACCAGTGCAGGGCGGCCCGCAGCTCGGTCGGGTCGCCCGGGTCGCCGGCCGCCTCGATCCGGGAGAGCAGGACGGGGACGGGCGGCGGCGGACCGTCCAGCGCGTGCGGCCGGCGCTCGCGCAGCCGACGTCCGCCGTACTCGCCGCGGATCCGGCAGCCGAAGCAGGTGCAGGGCCGGGTGCCGTGGGCGTTCGGCAGGTAGCGCCAGCCGGCGACCTGCGGCACGGCGCGGATCCGGTGCACCTCGCGGGCGCCCACCGCACGCGGCAGGAAGACCTCCCAGCCGCGCGGATCGGCCAGCGCGCCGATCCGCCGCACCGCCTCGGCCGCGGACACCGACTGCTGGGCGCCCTTCGCTCGGTCGCGGTAGTGCCCGGCCAGGACCTCCTGCGCGTCGTCCAGTCGGACGTGCACCGCGACCAGGGAACCCTTGGGTCCGAACCTGGCCAGCTCGCGCAGCCACTGGTGGGTCACCGTGTACGAGGGCAGCACGGGGAAGCAGTAGAGCCCGCGCGCTCCGCCCTGCCCGCGGCTGTCGGCCCGGATCCCGGCGCGGCGGATGCGCGGCGCGTTGGCCGCGGCGGTCAGGTGCACGAACATCGCCATGGGGCGCGATGGTAGCGGGCGGACGGGCGGTGGTCCGAGGGGTTTTCCGGGTGCGCGGCTGAGCCGGATTCTCGCGGTCAGGCCTGCCGGGTGTGGCTCAGGTCTGCCGGGTGCGGCGCTCGATCAGGGCGGCCAGGCCGTCGAGGATGCGTTCCAGGCCGAAGTCGAGCGCCTGGTCGCGCCCGCCCGGGTCGGCCATGGCGGCCGCGACGGCGGGGTAGCGGTCGGCGTGCCGGCGCACCACGGTGTCGAGGACGCTGAGGAGTTCGGCCTCGGGGGAGCCGGCGGGTCCGGCGGCGCGGGACTGCTCGGCGATCCCGCGCACGTGCCCGGCGAGCAGGACGGCGGCGTCCATCCGCTCGGGGCCGGTCAGCCCGTGGCCGTCGAGTGCGGCCACCACCCGCTCCAGCCACGTGAGTTCCTTCGGGCCGACCACCCGGGGGCCGACGGTGGCGTCCAGCAGCCACGGGTGCCGGGCGAAGGTGGCGGCCAAGTGGACTGCCCAGGCGGAGAGTTGCTCCCGCCAGTCGGCGCCGTCCGCGGGCCGTGGGGGCTCGTCGACGGCCGACTCGACCATCAGGGCGATCAGTTCGGCCTTGCCGGGGACGTAGCGGTAGAGCGACATCTTGGTGAAGTCGAGCAGCCCGGCCACCCTCTGCATCGACACCGCGCCCAGGCCCTCCGCGTCGGCGACCTCGACGCCGGCCGCGGCGATCCGCTCCAGGGTGAGGGCCGGCTTCGGCCCCCGGGTCGGCTTGGCCGGCGGCTCCCAGAGCAGCCGCACCGTGTCGTTCGCCGCCTCGCTCATCGTCCGCTCCCGTCGTGCTGCCTTGGGGGTTGCCCTCCATTCCAACTGTGTCTACCGTACACAGCAGCAAACAGTGTCCGCCGGACGCAGTTTTCCGAATCCTCGGACGGAGT
This sequence comes from Kitasatospora sp. NPDC034023, assembly GCF_055575795.1. NCBI lineage: Bacteria > Bacillati > Actinomycetota > Actinomycetes > Kitasatosporales > Streptomycetaceae > Kitasatospora > Kitasatospora sp. NPDC034023. Next base: position 124,673 of record NZ_JBVIRY010000010.1, on the reverse strand, counting down.
GGTCCCCATGAGCACCAAGATCCTGATCTCGGGCGCGAGCATCGCCGGCCCCGCGCTGGCCCACTGGCTGGGCCGGTACGGCTTCGAGGTGACCGTGGTCGAGCTGGCCCCCGCACTGCGCGACGGCGGCCAGGACGTCGACTTCCGCGGCCGCACCCACCTGACCGTGCTGGAACGGATGGGCGTGCTGGACGAGCTGCGCCCACTCGCCACCGGTGGCAGCCCGATGACCTTCCTGGCCGCCGACGGCAGCCGACTGCTGCACCTGCCCGCCGAGTTCGCGGGCGGCGACCTGGAAATACCGCGCGGGGAACTCGCCCAGCTGCTGTACCGGCACAGCAGCGCCCGCGCCGAGTACCTCTTCGGCGACTCGATCACCGCGCTGGAGGAGACGCCGAGCGGAGTCCGGGTCGCCTTCCGGCACGGTGCGCCGCGCGAGTTCGACCTGGTGATCGGCGCCGACGGGCTGCACTCCAACGTCCGTCGGCTCGCCTTCGGCCCGGAGGAGCGCTACGTCCGCCACCTCGGCTACTACGCGGCCACCTGGCAGCTGCCGAACGGCCTCGGACTGCCGGTCGGAACGGTGGGACTGAACGTCCCCGGCCGGCTGATGGCCGTCGGCGCCGCCCACCGGGACCCGAACCGGGCGGGCGCCTTCTGCCTGTTCGCCTCGCCTGAGCTGCGCTACGACCGCCACGACCAGGCGCAGCAGAAAACCCTGGTCCGGGCCGCCTTCGCGGATCTCGGCTGGCGGGTGCCACAGCTGCTGGAAAGCCTGGACGCCGCCCCCGAGCTGTACTTCGACTCCATCAGCCGGGCCGACACGCCCACCTGGTCGAGCGGCCGGATCGCCCTGATCGGCGACGCCGCCTGCGGCGCGACCATCGGTGGCATGGGCACCGGGACGGCGGTGGTGGCCGCGTACGTCCTGGCGGGCGAGCTGGCCCGGGCGCGCGGTGACCACCGCGCCGCCTTCGAGCGGTACGAGACGCTGCTGCGCGGCTACGCGCAGGGCTGCCAGAAGGGCGGCGACCGCACCGGGCCGTTCCTGGCGCCGCGCACGGCGACCGGGCTGCGGTTCCGCAACGCGGTACTGAACCGGCGGTGGGCGCTGGAGAAGATGCTGGAGCTGGGGAAGAAGGTCAGTAGCGTCGAACTTCCGGACTACGAGGCGGAGTTGTCAGGTGCAGCAGGTGCCGCGGGTGCGGCAGGCTGAGCGGCGCGGGGGTTCAGTGCAGCGGGCCGATGCGGGTGCCGTTGTCGAGGAGCGCCTCCACCTGGACGGCCGCGCGGGCAGGGCGCTCGACGGCGAGGGTGTGGTCCGCGGCGGGCCGGTCGGCGGACCAGTCCGGGCCCTTGACCGAGAGTCGGGTGACGCGGCGGCTGCCCGCCGCGAGCAGGTACTCCGTGCCCTGCGGGGAGCGCCACCAGGCCCAGGCCACCGTGTCCTGCTCGAAGCGGCTGCACGCCCGGCCCGGGCCGCCGCCGGTGCGCTGCGGTCCGCGGGCCGCCGGCAGGACGACGGCGGTGGCCGCGCTGCCCTCGCCGTTCCAGCGGTCGGCGCGCAGGCAGACCCAGGCGGCCGAGCCCGCGTTCTGCGGCAGCGGCTGGACGGCGAAGGCCCACAGGTCGAGCTGCTTGACGCCCGGTTTGCCGTCCGGGACGGCGCAGCCGGCCCGGGCCCAGGCCTGCAGCGCGTCCTGGGCGGTCGCCTCGTGGGGTTCGCGGGTCGGCTGGGAGCGGTCGGACTGGGCGGGCTGGGGGCGGTCCGGCGGCGCGGCGTAGGTGAGGTGCGCGGGGACGAGGCCGCCCAGGTCGGCCAGCAGGAAGGCGTGCTTGGCGACCACGGGGGAGGAGTGCAACTGGAGCAGGGTGGCGCCCTGGCAGTCGGCGGGACCGCCGCCGGCGGCCGGGGTGGTGATGCCGTCGGGGTGCTCCAACGGGCGGGCAGGGGCGTCGGGTTGGTCGATCCGACGGGTCTCGGCGGCGTCCACCCAGGGCGCCAGCAGATACCGGACGGCGGTGCCCTGGCGGCGCAGTGCCACCGCGCCCGCCGTGGTCAGGTCCGCGTCGTCGGCGCGGGCGAGGTCCAGACCGCCGTCGCGGCCGTCGGTGTAGCGGGCGATCCGCCGGCCGTCGTACAGCACCACCACGCCGGTGCCGTCCACCGTCCCGGCGAACAGCAGCTGCGGTGCTTCGGGGGGCGGCGCGGCGGTGGTGCCCGGCTCGGTGCGGGTCCGCGGTCCGGGCTGCGCCCAGGCGGCCAGGGCGTGGCCGAGCAGCGCGCCGTCCTCGCGGCGGTCGCCCCGGGCGGGCCAGGCGGAGAAGTCCACCCGTGCGGTGTGCTGCCACGCGTCGGGCGCCACCCGGACCAGCCGGGCCGGATCGGCGGCGCCCGGGGCGGGCCCGGACGCCGGTCCGGTGGGCGTCGCGGGGCCGGATCCGCCCAGGACGGCGGCCGTGGTGGTGAGCCCCAGCACGCCGACCGCCAACGCCGCGGTCAGCGTCCGGCGGCGGCGCAGCAGGTCGGTGGGCTGCACTCGGACCGCGCACGGGTCGAAGGCGGGTGGCTGCGGGTCCGGGCCGGACGGGACGGCGGCGGCCGCGGTCACCGCCTCGTCCGGCTGTGCCACCCCCGCCTGCCGCAGCACCTCCGCGGCCTCGTCCGCGTCCAGCTCCTCGACCGTCCGCAGGGCGAACGCGGCCCGGGCCGGGGCGTCGAGCGCGGCGAGCGCGCGGTCGAGTTCCGCGTCCTCCTCGCCGCCGTGCGGGGTGAACAGCCGCAGCCCCCAGACCCGGGGCGCGAACAGGCGGGCGGCCGGGTGCGGGCGGAGCGCGGCGCGCAGGACCCGCAGGCGCAGCGCGGCGTACACCGGGTCCGCTTCGGCGGTGCCCGATTCGTCACGGCGGGTCCAGCGGAAGGGCAGGGCGCGCTGGACGGCGGCGTGCGCGGCGAGCACCCGGGTGTGCCGGTCCCGGTCGGCCGGCAGAGCGAGGTACGCCAGCCGGACCAGCCTGCTGTAGTGGCGCACCAGCGCGGCCTCCGCCCGGGCCACGGGACGCGCCGCGACCCCTCGGGCCGGCGCTGCCGCGCCCACCGTCCGTCCTGGCAAAGGGGCCTCCCGGGAGCCGTGGTGCTGTCGTGGTGGACGGTCCAACGAGTCGATCATGTGATGGTTGCGCCGTCCGGGGATCCCGGCGGGCGATCGGAAGCGATCGAGGGGTGCGCGGAGCTCCGGTCGGGGCCGTGTACCAGGAGCGGGCCGGGGCCCAAGGTCCCACCCGTTCGGCCCCTTGGCCCCTGGCGATCCGCGCGGCCGCGCGCCATGCTGCCGGTAACCGGCCGGGACGATCCGCGCCCGGTCGGACCAGCACTGTTGGACGAGGTGAACCGGCGTGCGGCATGCCACTGTCGAATCCGTGATGACCAGCCCCGTGGTCCTGGTCTCCCCCGAGACCGGGTTCCGGGAGATCGTGACGCTGCTGAGCGAGTACGACATCACCGGGGTGCCGGTGACGGACCCGGAGGGGCGGCCGCTCGGCGTGGTCTCGGAGGCCGACCTGCTGCGCACCCTGGCCGCGCAGGAGGACCCGGGCAGCCTGCTGCCGGCGCCCGAGTCGGTGCAAGCGGGCCCGGGCGGCGAGGTCACCGCCGCCGACCTGATGACGACCCAACCGGTCTGCACCACCCCCGGCACCAGCGTGGTCGCGGCGGCCCGCATGATGAGCCGGCACGGACTGAAGCGGCTGCCGGTGCTGGACGAGGAGGGGCGGGTCATCGCCATGGTCAGCCGCGGGGACCTGCTGCGGGTGTTCCTGCGCGAGGACATGGTGATCCGGCGGGAGATCGTCGAGGAGGTACTCGGCCGGATCGACGGGGTCAGCCCGGCGGAGATCGGGGTGGAGGTCAACCAGGGCCGGGTGGTGCTCAGCGGCACCGTGCCCGAACCGCACCTGGTGCCGATCGTGCTCAACCTGTGCCGCTCGGTGGACGGCGTGGTCTCGGTGACCGACCGGCTCGGTGCCGGGGGCGCGGCGACGGTCGGCTGATCCGGCTTCCGGCTACCGGCTTCCGGCCCTCGGTTCCGGCCTGTCGGCTCCGTCGGCTGTGGGTGCCGGCTCGGACCCGGGCGGTCCACTTCGCATACAGCGGAGCGTATCGGGTAACTCACCCTGTGTGCCCGGCTGATGACTGCCGGGACATCGGTGCACCGGGGAGGCGGCCGTGACAGTCGTGTTCGACGCGGACTTCACTTCGACCAGGCAGTGGATCACCGGGCGCAGCAGCGCCTATCCCCGGATGGGGCCGACCAATCGGAGCGACCACAAGCTCGACTACCTCGTCCGCGGGTACTGCCCCGGCGGACTGTTCACCGCCACCCGGCGGCACAGCGGCGGGCTGTGGAGCTGCAACCTGCTGACCACCGAGGGCAGTCCGGACGGTTTCCAGGTCCGCACCGGGGACGTGCTGTCCGCGCGTGTGACGCTGCCCGTCGAATTGGGCGCGTGGCCGGCGATCTGGACCTGGCGGGACGGCGGCAACGAGGTGGACGTCTTCGAGTACCACCCCGACAACCCGGACCTGCTGGAGATCTCCAACCACGTCCGGGGCGGTTTCCGGTACTGGCACGGCGGCGGTGTCGGGATCGGCCCCGGGGCGACCTTCGGCCTGCGGGTGGTGCTCGGCGCACACTCGGTGGACTGGTACGTCGAGGACGAGCTGGTCTACGCGGACCTGCACGGGGTGGGGTCCAACTGGCACGCCTACCTGATCGTCAACCTGTCCGTGGCGGACGGGACGTACCACGACCGGCCGCCGATCGACGGGCCGGACCGGCTCAGCTGGGTCTGCCACAGCTTGCAGGTCGAGCGCTGAGACGGACGGACCCTTCGGCCTGTGGTTCGCGGCGTGTGCGGCTTGCTGTTCACGGCGCGTACGGCTTGCTGTTCACGGCGCGAAGGCGGCGGTGATCGGGCCGTGCGGGCCGAAGCGGTGGAACCAGACCGCGCGGCGGTTCCGGCCGATGTGGGCGGGGTCGGTCACGTACAGGTCGTCGCGCGGGGCGTGCTCGTTGCCCGGGGCGAGGGCCGCGTCCACGGCCTGGTCCGCGAGTTCGCGCAGCAGGGCGGTGGCGGTGGCCTCGGCGGCGGACGGCGCGATGGCGAGGGCGGCGAGTTCGGCCCAGAGCGCGGTGGCGACGTAGGTGATCGGGGAGTGGCCGAGCCTCGGGTGGGGGCTGGGGTCGGTGTGGCGCCGCAGCACGCCGGCGGCGACGAGCTGCTCGGGGGAGCGGCCGTCGTCGGGTGGATGGCGGGTCGTGGGCGGGTGCCGGTTCACGAGCGGCACGCTACCCCCGTGGGTGCGTGCCAGGGCGCCGGAACGTTTTTTCAGGCTTTCTTCACGGCACTTTCACCGGTGCCGGGCGCACGATGGTGGTAAGGCGCTGATCACCTCGGCGGGCCCCGACGGGGCCGGAGGAGGAGGTCCTGATGAGGCACTGGCATGGGTTCGGGCACGGCCACGGCATGGGTGGCTGGGGCGTCGGGATGATGGTGATCGGGACGTTGCTGGTCCTGGCGTTGATCGTGGTCCTCGCCGTCGCCCTGTTCCGGTACGTCTCGCGCTCGCGGCAGCCGATCCCGCCCGGTCCGGCGGCACCGGGCCCCGGCGGTCATGGGCCGGGCGGCTCGCGCGGCTGGGCGTCGGGGCCGACCCCGGAGCAGATGCTCGCGGAGCGGTTCGCGCGGGGCGAGATCGACGCGGAGGAGTACCGGCACAGACTGGAGACGCTGCGCTCGGCGAACGGGCCGGGAGGAGGCTGAGCCGGCGCGTGTCGGTGTGGGCGGCATCGCGCAGGGCGCAGGGGCGGGCCCGCCGCACGTGCTGTGCGGCGGGCCCGGTGTGCCTGCGAAGGCTTCCGCGCGGTATCGCGACCGGCGGACCCGCGCAGTTGCCCGACTACTCGACGACCAGCTCGACCGGGATGTTGCCCCGGGTGGCGCGGGAGTACGGGCAGACCTCGTGCGCCTGCTTGACCAGCAGCTCGCCGGTCTCGCCCGCGAGGGAGTCGGGCAGCTCGACGCGCAGCACGACGGCGAGGCCGAAGCCGGCGCCGTCCTTGCCGATGGACACCTCGGCGGTCACCGAGACCTCGCTGGTGTCCACCCGGGACTGCCGGCCGACCAGGCCGAGGGCGCTCGCGAAGCAGGCGGCGTAGCCGGCCGCGAACAGCTGCTCGGGGTTGGTGCCCTCGCCGTTGCCGCCGAGCGCCGCCGGCATCGCCAGCGGGAGGTCCAGTCGGCCGTCGGAGCTGACGGCGCGGCCCTCCCGGCCGTTGGCGGTGGCGGCGGCGGTGTAGAGCGCGTCCATGGTCGGTCCCCTTCGTGGTGCTTCACGTTGCTCGGATGGGTGGGCCCGGGGGCGTCGCCGTTGTTCTGGCGGCCTGTCCGGTGCCCTGCCGTGAGATAAGTAGAGCACGCAATTCAATTGCGCACAACTCAATGGCGCGAGTGTGATCGGTACCATGGACCCATGACCACGCTTCCCGGCATGGCGGACGAGGAACTGCTCCGCCTCGACCAGCAGATCTGCTTCTCGCTCAACGCGGCCTCGCGGGCCTTCGGCGGCACCTACCGGGTGCTGCTCCGGGACCTCGGGCTGACCTACCCGCAGTACCTGGTCATGCTGGTGCTCTGGGAGGACGGCGAGCTGCCCGTCAAGCGGATCGGCGAGCGCCTGCGGCTCGACTCCGGCACGCTCTCCCCGCTGCTCAAGCGGCTGGAGGCAGCCGGACTGGTGCGCCGCGAGCGCAGCCCGCAGGACGAGCGGTCGGTCACCGTCGCGCTCACGCCCGAGGGGTCGGCGCTGCGCGAGCGGGCCGGGCAGGTCCCGCGCCGTCTGCTCACCGCGACCGGGCTGCCGGTCGAGGATCTGGCGGCGCTGCGGGGGCTGCTGGAGCGGGTGACCGCCGCGCTGGACTCGGCGGCGGTGGAGCCGGCGCCGTAGGGCCGGGCAGCGCGCGAGGCTGCCGACGGGGGTGGCGACGCGAGGGTGGTGACGCGGGGTGGCGTTGTCGGGTGGCGTCGGGGGTCGGTGTCGCCGCATCGGCGCCATGGGGCTTGTCAAGCCGACGCCCCGCCCGATGTGATCTGGGTCACATAGCCGGTGTTCCGGCGGGGCTGAAGGGCCCGAATCGGCAGGTCAGTCGTGCTGTTCAAAAGTGAACGGAAACGTTCACCAATTGTCCGCCCGATCCGGTCGACATCCCGCGCCTCCCGGACGGTTACACCACGAGCCCCCAAGGGGCCGTCGGCGTGCCACCCGGTGGGCCGGCCAGCTGACCCACGAGAGGGGGCGTGCATGAACAGTCCCGGGCCGGGCGAGGAGCGGGGCCTTCGGGCGGACCCGCTCGGCGACCTGCCGAACGACTTCGAGGCCTTCTTCACCCGCGAGAACTCGGGCTACCTCCGCTACGCCCAGCAGCGCCTGCGGCACCGCGAGGACGCCCAGGACGCGGTCCAGAACGCCGGCGCCACGCTCTACAAGAACTGGCGCCGGGCCCTGGCCAGCGCCGATCCACAGGCCTTCGCCTTCAAGGTCGTGAAGGACGCGGTGGTGGACGTCATGCGCGACCGCCGACGCACCGAACGCAAACGACTGCGGGTGATCGCCCAGCGCAGCCCCGACAACAGCCAGGACGAGCTGGACGAACTCGCCGAACTGGACGCCCTCGACTGGGCGATGGACGAGCTCGCGCGGGCCGCGCCGGTCCAGGCCGATGTGGTCCGACTGCGCCAGGCAGGCCTGTCGTACCCCGACATCGGCCGGTCGCTCGGCATCGCGCACACCACCGCCCGCACCTACTACAGCCTGGGGCGGCGCCACCTGGAGTACCTGCTGGAGCACCCGGACGACGACGAGGCGGAGACGTGAGGGTCGGGGACCTGCTGCGTGCGCACTCCGCCGAGCTGGAGCGGGAGTTCGACGACCACGACCCGGTGGCCTTCACCCGGCGGCTGGCCGAGCGGCTCGCCGCCGCCCGTCGGCCCGCCCCCGCCGTGCGCGAACGCCCCGCCCGTCCGCCGGCCGGCGCCCGACCGCCGCACGCTCCGGCGTCGGGGTCGAGCCCGGGGGTGGGGCTGGGCCCGGGAGCAGGCCCGGGACCTGGTTCGGGACCGGGTCCCGGGCCGGGTTGGGGACCGGCTTGGAGTCCTGGTTCGGGTTCGGGCGGGGCGCCGGGTGCAGGCGCGGGCACGGGGGCGGGACAGTCCCCGTGGGCCGGGCGCCGGGCCGAACTCCGCCGGGACCTGCGGCACCTGTGCGCGGGCGTGGCGGGTGCCGTGAAGCCCGCGGAACTGGCCCTGGACCTCGAACTCGCCGAGAAGACCGCCTTCCGCACCCTCGGCTGCCTGCTGTACGGGATGGGCCGCGCGCCGGACGGCGTCTTCTGGTGGCGGATCGCCGCCCAGTACGGGGACCAGCTGGCCGTGCACTGCCTGGCCGTGCACTACACCGCCGAGGGCGAGCGGCGGGACGCGGCGCGCTGGGCGGCCCAGGCCCAGGACCTCAGCGCCCCGGGCCGGCTGCCGGAACTGGCGCCGGACGTGCGGCCGGGCGGTCCGGCCGAGCTGGCGCGGGTCCTGGCGGAGCGCTACGACGGGGAGATCCTGCTGACGCTGCGGGAGGCGGTGGCGGCGCACCCGAGGACGGACCCCGCAAGGCTGGGCGTCCGGGCGGTACGGGGGCGGGGGGTGGTGCGGATCCGGTGAGGGGCGCGGGCCGACCGGCGCGCGGCCGTGGACCGCGTGCCCTCGGAGACGGGGTCTGGCTCACGTGAGCCCGGAGACCGCGTCGCCCAGGTACTCGGCTCCGAGCACGGCCGGGACCGTGGTCAGGACGGCGGCCTGGTGGGTGGCCGTCCAGGCCCGCCACTCGCCGAGGGTCCGGGCTCCGTCCCGCGGGTGGACCGCGAGCGGCAGGAGCGTGCAGAGCGAGCCGATCGACACCAGCAGTGCCGCGGCCACGGCCTCGGCGCCGGTGCCGGTCGCGGTGGCGGCGATCGAGGCGGCGCCGCCGACGGCCGGGAGCAGGGTCCTCGGGCTGCGCGCGACGAGTGCGAGGGCGAGGCCGGCGGACCTGGCGGGCGAGAAGCGGTCGATCCCCTGCAGCCAGGCGGGCGGCGCCGTGACGTGGCCCGCGCGAGGCCGGTCGTGCCACTGCCGCGCGGCCGACAGCAGGAGCAGCGCGCCGAGGGCGAGCTTCAGCCAGGACGACCAGGTAGGGGTGGTCTGAACCCGGTTCAGCGCGCTGCCGACCGCCAGGGTGACGGCGACCGGCACGGCGAGGCCGAGCACCCAGCCGGCCGTGAAGGCGAGGCCCTTCGTCCGGCCGCGCGGGGTGACCAGGATGAGGATCACGGTGATCAGCGGCAGCGGGCTGAGCGCGACCGCCACCGCCGAGGCCAGCATCGAACCGACCGCTTCACCCATTGCGGGTCCTGCCTTCCCGTCGCCGGGCGCACGTTCGCCATTCAGCTACGGCGGTGCCCGGCGTGCACGGCCGGTGCGGCCGTCGGAGTGAACGGCGGAGGCCGCCGCACCGGTGTGGTGCGGCGGCCTCCGTGGTCGCACCGGATCCGTCGGTCGGTGCGATGCGATGCGTTGTCGCTGTGCGATCTTCGGTCGGTGCCGGGCCCGTCAGTCGGTGCGATGCGATGCGTTGTCGCTGTGCGATCTTCGGTCGGTGCCGGGCCCGTCAGTCGGTGCCGGACTCGATCGCCGCGTGGTCGAGCGCGGTGGACTCCTCCGCGTCGCCGGTGCCCGCGGCGATGGGGGCGGCCCCGCCCGGGGCGAGCTCGCCGATCAGGCCGCTCCACGGCGCCAGCTGGCCGTGGACCGCGTACTGCTCCAGCTTGCTGCGCGAGTCGGCGATGTCGAGGTTGCGCATGGTCAGCTGGCCGATGCGGTCGTCCGGGACGAACGCGGCGTCGACGCTGCGCTCCATGGACAGCTTCTCGGGGTGGTAGCTGAAGTTGGAGCCCTGGGTGTCGATGACCGAGTAGTCCTGGCCCCGCCGCAGCCGCAGCGTGACGCTGCCGGTGACCGGGTGGCCGATCCAGCGCTGCATGCTGTCCCGGAGCATCAGCGCCTGAGGGTCGAACCACCGGCCCTCGTAGAGCAGCCGGCCGAGGCGGCGGCCCTGGGTGTGGTAGGTGGCGAGGGTGTCCTCGTTGTGGATGGCGTTGAGCAGCCGCTCGTAGGCGATGTGCAGCAGCGCCATGCCGGGGGCCTCGTAGATGCCGCGGCTCTTGGCCTCGATGATCCGGTTCTCGATCTGGTCCGACATTCCGAGGCCGTGGCGCCCGCCGATGCTGTTGGCCTCGTGGACCAGGTCGACGGCGTTGGCGAACTCCTGGCCGTTGATCCGCACCGGGCGGCCGAACTCGAACTCGACGGTGATGTCCTCGGTCCGGATCTCGACCGCCGGGTCCCAGAAGGCCACGCCCATGATCGGGCTGACGATCTCCATCGAGGCGTCCAGGTACTCCAGCCGCTTGGCCTCGTGGGTGGCGCCCCAGATGTTGGCGTCCGTGGAGTAGGCCTTCTCGGCGGAGTCCCGGTACGGCAGGTCACGCTCGGCGAGCCACTCGGACATCTCCTTGCGGCCGCCGAGCTGGTCGACGAACGCCTGGTCCAGCCACGGCTTGTAGATCCGCAGGTTGGGGTTGGCGAGCAGGCCGTAGCGGTAGAACCGCTCGATGTCGTTGCCCTTGTAGGTGGAGCCGTCGCCCCAGATGGAGACTTCGTCCTCCTGCATGGCGCGGACCAGCAGGGTGCCGGTCACCGCGCGGCCGAGCGGGGTGGTGTTGAAGTACGTCTGCCCGGCGGAGCGGATGTGGAAGGCGCCGCAGGCGAGGGCGGCCAGGCCCTCCTCGACCAGCGCGGCCCGGCAGTCGACCAGCCGGGCCTGCTCGGCGCCGTACGCGCGGCCCCGGGCGGGGACGTCGGCGAGGTTCGGCTCGTCGTACTGGCCGATGTCGGCCGTGTAGGCGTAGGGGAACGCACCGTGCTCGCGCATCCACGCGACGGCGACGGAGGTGTCCAACCCGCCGGAGAATGCGATGCCGATCCGTTCACCGACCGGCAGCTTGCTCAAGACCTTCGACATGGATGCACCCTTAGACCCGCGCGAGCGGGACCCTGATTCAGCGATATGTGACGGGATTCGGCGTATTCGATCCGATGCCCGAACTGTGGCATAGATTTGCAGAGCAACGCAAGAGCATACGATCGAGTCGATGCGGGTGACTGCTTGCGGAGCCGCCCTCCGTCGACCGCCGGTCCGCTCAACTCGCCTGCGCTGCGGCGTGGTTGATGGTTCGCTGGACGGCCGTCGGCCCGGTGCCGGGTGCGGTGGGCAAGATCCGGGCGGAGCACGGAAGAACGGCGGAAGAACGGTGGGAGACGGCGGGAAGACCGTGGGAACCGCGACGGGCCGGACTCCCGGGGGAGTCCGGCCCGTCCCCGCTGGTGCGGCGTCAGCGCGGTACGGGCGCCGCCCGGGCGCGCAGCCAGGCCGTCCGGGAGGCGAGTACGCCGAGGCCCAGCGCGACCAGGTGCCCGGCGTCGGCCAGTTGCTGGTCCAGCGCCCAGGCGGTGGCCAGGGCCAGGGCCAGCGCCGGAAGACCGTAGCGGCGCAGCGGGACCGGACCCAGGGCGAGCAGACAGGCGCCGGTGGCGACCAGCCCGTAGCTGATGCCCACGTCCCGGGCCCGGGAGAGCGCGCCGGGGATGTGGGCGGTCAGCATCACCCACATGGCCCCCTCGGTGAGCAGAGTGGCACCCAGGTGCCCGAAGGCGAAGACGGCGGCGGCCCGGGCCGGGCCCCAACGCCACTCGGCCAGGCCCAGCACCACGGCGACCGCCGCGATGCCCGCCCAGGCCGGTACGCCGTCCACCACCAGGCCGCTGGTGAACATCGTCCACCATTTACCGACTTCCATGTGGTGCACATTGCTGCTGTTGTGCCGGACGAACCTGGCCCGCTCGGCGTGGCCCTGGCCGGCGAGCCAGGAAGCGGTGACGGTCAGCAGCAGGACGTACGCCGTGGTGAGCCGCAGCCGGGCGGCCGCTCTCAGCGCGGGCTGCCGGGAGGCCTCGGTGTCGGTCGGTGCCCTCGTTGCGAGGCGATCGCTCATCGTGCCTGGCGCCCTTGTCTGCTGTTCCCGGTACCGGCACGCCCGGTGCGTGGCCGAGGAGGTCGTGGCCGGGAGGGTCAGAGCGCCAGCGTACGTCAGTGGAGCGTGGCCGCCGGATGCCGCCCTCGGGCGGTTGGCGGGTGGCGCCGCCGGGAGGCAGGGGCCGGATCACCCGTACGGGCCGCCACGGCGGCGGGTGGCGGCGGGCCGGGGCGAGGGTGGGGGAAGTGGTGAGGGGGAGCGGTGAGGGGAGGGCGAGGGAGTGTCGAGGGGAGGAGTGTCGAGGAGGCAGTCGATGGCCGGCAGCACCGCCAGGAACTCCGAGGCGCACCGGCGGCCCTGGTGGGCGCGAGCCGCCCGCGCGGTGTGGGCCTACGTCCGGCGCGCCCCGGGCACCTACGTCTGGCTGGCGATCCTGCTCGTCACCACGCAGGTGATCCGGCACGTCGATCCGTTGACCGCCGACCGCATCCTGGAGCGGCGCTCGACCAACCTGCACCACCTGCAGACCTCGCCGGTCCGCGTCCTGGTGACCAGCGCCCTGTGGATCGCGGGCGGCGGGTGGCTGTCCTACTTCCTGCTCTACAACCTCTTCCACGTGCCCGCCGAGCGGTGGCTCGGCACGCTGCGCTGGATCTCGGTGGCGATGCTCGCGCACGTCGGCGCGACCTACCTCAGCGAGGGCGTGCTCGGCTGGGCGATCCACCGCGGGCTCGCCTCGCCGAAGGCCGTCTACACCCTCGACTACGGCGTGAGCTACGCGCTCGCCGGCGTGGTCGCGGTGCTCACCTACCTGATCGTGCGGCCCTGGCGGTACCTGTACGCGGCCGGGGTGCTGGTCGTCTACGGCCTGGGCGTCCAGCAGAGCCGGGACTACACCAGCGTCGGCCACCTCAGCGCGGCACTGATCGGATTCGCCTGCTACCCGCTGACCCGGGACCGCCCCGGCTCCTTCGACCCGGTCGCCTCGGTGCGCGCGGCCCGGCGGCGAGTGCGCGGGCGGTGACCGGGCGGGCGGTGACGGGGCGGGCGGTGATCGGACGATATCAGCCGACGCGCTCGCGGTGGGGCGTCCCGCCGCCCAGGGTCCCGCCGCCCGGGAGGTCCGTCCGGTGTGCCCTCCGTATTCGGTGAATGCCAACTGTTCCAATCGGTAAGGAACTTACCGCCTTCTTACCGTACGGCCCTTCCCCTGGCCGGATCGGACCAGCAGGCTGTCCCCCTGTTTCCGCCGAGTCGCGCGACCGCGCGACCGGCCGCAGGGGAGGACCACAACCGTGCCCACCAGGCAACGACGACGGCTGCTGCTGAGCGCCGTCACGCTCACCGCGCTCGGACTGACCACCACCCAGGCGCTCGCCGCGCCGCCCGCACCCCGGGAGCCGCAACCGTGGCAGGTCCGGCACCAGGCGGACATCGGGAAGGCGCACGCCCAGAAGGTGCGGAGCGCCACCGGCGCCACGACCGCGGCCCCGAGCCTCAGCCCGCGGGCCGAGACCGAGGCCGGGGACGGCGGTGACGAGGCGGAGAACTCCGCCGAGGGCACCGCGCAGTACACCGAGGCCCGCACCGCCCCCGGCGTGGTCGCGCCGGGGGCCTACGGCGCGGCCTGGGCCCAACTGCAGTCCATGCCGCACACCGGCGGCAGCTGGGACCACGTCACGGACAAGCCGTACAACTCCGACGACCCGCGCTACCGCGACGTCAACTCCAACTCCAGCGGCGGATCCGGTCTGGTGACGGGCCGGACCACCGGCCTCGCGGCCGACAAGGACGGCTACGTCTACGCGGGCGGTGCCAACGGCGGCGTGTTCCGCTCCCGCACCGGCGGCGGCAACTGGGAGCCGATCGCCGACAAGCTGCCCACGCTGTCCACCGGCACGCTGAACCTCGACGACGGCGGCCGGCTCTGGTACGCCACCGGCGAGTCCAACACCGGCGCGACCTCGTACGTCGGCACCGGCGTGTACGTGCTCGCCGACCCCAAGCACGGTGAGTTCCAGCCGGGCAACCGGGTCGGCGGCGCCGAGCTGGAGTCGACCATCATCCACGCGCTGCGCTTCGCCGGCGGCAAGGTGTGGGCGGCCACCAGCCGGGGGGTCTGGAGCCACTCGACCACCACGCTGTCGGGCCCGTGGACGCTCGAGTTCGCGCCCAACCCGGAGTACCTGCCGGGTGGTTCGAAGGCCGGGGACCCGGCCGCGCCGTACAAGAACATCGCCAACGACATCGCGATCGACCCCAAGGACCCGAACAAGGTGGTCCTCGCGGTGGGCTGGCGCGGCGGCGACACCTACAACGGCTTCTACAGCAAGGCCGCGGACGGCACCTGGCAGCGCGTCGGCTCGCTCGGCGACCTGCCGACGGACGCGGCGAACGTCGGCAACGTGACCTTCGCGCGCTCGGCGGACGGCTCGCGCTACTACGCGATCGACCAGTCCCCGGCGGTCATGGCCAGCGACCCGGACACCGGCCTCAAGGGCATCTACGTCTCCAAGTCCGGCTCCCCGTCCGGTCCGTGGACGCTGGTCGCGGACAAGGACAAGCTGAAGGGCTCCGGCTCCGCGCTGCAGGACGACGGCTACCAGCCGGGCATCCAGGCCTGGTACAACCAGTTCCTCCAGGTCGACCCGGCCAACCCGGACCACGTCTACGCGGGTCTCGAGGAGGTCTTCGAGACCACCGACGGCGGCGCCAAGTGGGCCACCGTCGGGCCGTACTGGAACAACGGCTTCCCGTGCTGGAGCATCGACCCGGCCAAGCAGACCGGCGACTGCTCGCCGACCACCCACTCCGACCAGCACGCCGTCGCCTTCGGCAGCTACCAGGGCAAGGTCAACGTCTACGTCGGCAACGACGGCGGCATCTACCGCCGCCCGGCCAACGGGCAGTTGGACGCGTACGGCCACGCCAAGGACTGGACGCCGCTCAACGACGGCACCATCGACACCCTGCAGTACTACTCGGTCGGCGTCGGCAAGGACCCGGCGGACCGCTCGGGCCGGGGTGTGATCGTCAGCGGCGGCCTCCAGGACAACGGTCAGTCGATCCTGCGCGCCCACGACAAGGTGATGGGCTCCAACTTCGGCGGCGACGGCGCCGACACCCTCGTCGACCCGGCCAACGGCTGCAACATCGCCGAGGAGTACGTCTACCTCGACATGTGGGTCACCCAGAACTGCGCCGTCAACGACGGCAGCTGGACGAAGGACCCGAGCAAGGCCACCTCCTACGAGGTCGCCCCGCCGGACAAGAACACCAGCGCCGCACGCTTCATCGCGCCGATCACCAGCGACCCGAAGGACGGCAACACCTGGATCGCCGGCGGCCGGCACGTCTGGGTACAGCACAAGGGCTACGCGATCCGCAGCGGCAACGAGTGGACCTCGGCCTACGACCTCGGTACCGGCCACGTCGCCACCGCGGTCGCGACGGTCGACGGCACGGTGTACGCGGGCTGGTGCGGCCCGTGCAACAACGTCGGCTTCAGCCGCGGCATCGCGGTGGGCAAGACCGACGGCACCGGCTGGCACCAGCTCGACCTGCCGGTCGACGCAACCCTGCCGAACCGCTACATCTCCTCCTTCGCCGTGGACGAGAAGGACGCCCAGCACGTCCTCGTCGCCTTCAACGGCTTCTCGCGCACCTGGACCGAGGGCCCCGGCGCGGGCGTCGGCCACCTCTTCGAGACCCACGACGGCGGCACCACCTGGACCGACATCTCGGCCAACCTGCCCGACGTCCCGGCCACCTCGGTGAAGATCCTGCCGAACGGCGGTGTGGCCCTCGGCTCCGACCTCGCCGCCTTCTACCGCGCGCCGGGCACCACCGACTGGCGGGTCCTCGGCCGCAACCTGCCCACCACCGCGGTGCAGCAGCTCAAGATCGGCCCGGACGGCAAGCTCTATGCCGCCACCTTCGGCCGCGGCATCTGGTCCTTCGACCTGCGTCACCTCGGCCACGGCCGCTACGACGAGACGGACGACTGATCGGCTGACGGCCGGCCGGTGACCGGCTGATGCCGGTCGACGTCCGGTCGACCCGCCGGTGCCCGGCCCGCTCACCGCGAGCGGGCCGGGCACCGGCGTCGGGGGTCGAACCAGTGAGGGCAACATCCTCTGCGTGGCCGAGCGGCCCACCACCCAGCAGGCCGGCAAGGCCGTGCCACGATCTCTCCGGCGAGTTCCTGGGCGAGCAGGGGCGAGGCGTGCAGGCCGTCCCGGTGGGTGCCGGTCGCCACCCACAGGCCGGGGCGGCTGGTGGACCCGAGCCGTGGGTGGCCGTCCAGGCCGATCGGCCGGTTGCCGTGGTACAGGCGCTGCAGCCGGGCGGTGGCCAGGCCGTGGTGGAGCTGGCCGAGGGCGGCGTCGAGCAGGAAGCGCACCCCGCCCAGGTGCGGGGTGTCGCCGGGGACGAGCGCCGGGGCGGCGCCGGCCCCGAGGTACCAGCTGCCGTCGGCCTGGGGCACGGCGTGCAGCCCGCACGCGTACGCCCGGTTCGGGGTGCGGAGCACGGCGGGGAGCGGGGCCGGGGCGGTGACGCTGATGGCGGTGCCTTCCGCGGTGGCGACCGGCATGAGGGCCAGGTCCGGGTCCAGTGCCTCGATCAGCGGACCGGTCCATGCTCCCGCAGCCAGCACGACGTTGGGCGCGCTGACGTGCCCGTGGTGCGTCCGCAGGAGGTAGCCGGCGCCACTCGACCGCAGCGGGGCGGCGGGGACGCGGGTCACGTTCGGCAGCGAGTCGAGCGCGGCGTCCAGGGACTCAAGCCAACCGCGGGCGTCCAGGAACGCCTCGTCGGGCAGGTGGAGAGCGCGCAGCGGCCGCTCGTTGTCCAGCGACTGCACAGCCGGCACCTCGGAGGGCTCGACTTCCTCGACCGGCACGCCGTACTGGCGGCCCGCGCGGACG
This sequence comes from Kitasatospora sp. NPDC034023, assembly GCF_055575795.1. NCBI lineage: Bacteria > Bacillati > Actinomycetota > Actinomycetes > Kitasatosporales > Streptomycetaceae > Kitasatospora > Kitasatospora sp. NPDC034023. The sequence continues at coordinate 107,566 of NZ_JBVIRY010000010.1, read as the reverse complement.
ATCGCCGCGAACGACCGCTCGTCCAGCGGCGAACCGACCGCGTTCAGCAGGACGAACGTGCCGGTCGCGTAGCCGTCGCCGACCGGACGTGCCTCGGCGCTGCCGGCCGGTGCGGGCGGAGGACGCGCGGGGCCTCGCCACTTCCGATGGCGAAGTGGCGAGGCTCAGGAACCGTACGCTCCGACCAGCGGTCGGCTCTCACGGCTCGCGGTGGTGTGGCCGTGACTTGGCGGCGGGTCAGCGCCGCAGGGTGAGGAGACCCGGGCGCCACGGCAGTTGGTCGTAGGGGCCGGTCGCGGTGGGGGACTTGCCCTGGTAGAGGAGCTGCAGGTTGCAGGGGTCGATGGTCATGGTCTGGTCGGGGTTGTTGCGGACCAGGTCACCGTGGCTGATGTCGTTGGTCCAGGTGGCGCCGCTGTTGGCCTTGCCGGCGAAGGGGTTGCTCTCGCTGGCGGCCTGCGGGGTCCACGCGCCGCTGAGGCTGGAGGCCGTGAACGAGCGGAAGTAGCGCTGCTCGTTCGCACCCCGGGCCTCGACGATCATGAGGTACTGGTTCTGGCCCTGGACCTTGTAGACCTGCGGCGCCTCGAACAGGTTCTTCACCGTATCGCTCATGACCGTCGTGTAGGAGGAGCCGAAGTTGCCCGGGAAGTTCCCGATCGGCATGCTCGCCCGGTAGATGCTGCCGTTGTCACCGGCGAAGAACAGGTACATGTTCTGGTCGTCGGCGATCAGGGTCTGGTCGATCGGGGCGGCGCCCGGGATGCCGCCGGTGAACAGCGGCTGCGGCGCGGACCAGCCGTTGGGGTTGGTGGGGTCGCTCGACGTGCGGTAGATGAACGGCCACGCACCCCACTGGTACGCCAGCACCCAGATGTTCTTGGGCGCGAAGTAGAACAGCGTGGGCGCCACCGCGGCCTGGCCCATCCCGCTCTGGCCGGCCGACGCCATGTCCGACCAGTTCGAGAAGGGACTGAACATCATCGAGCCGTACGACGACCCGTTCACGTTCGACGCGTAGACCAGGTGCTTGCCGTTGTAGACCACGTCGGTGAAGTCCTTCACCGAGGCCCACCCGTTCGCCGGCTGCGCCAACGCACCGGTCGACGACCAGCGGTACGTCGACGGCAGACTGCAGTTGCCCCCCGGCGGGGTCGACGTCCCGGACAGGCCGGTCCACTTCTGGTTGCTGCCGCCGGTGCAGTTCCAGAGCTGCACCGCCGTGCCGTTGGCCGTGCCGGCGCCCGCGACGTCCAGGCACAGCCCGGATTCGACGCCGACGATCGTGCCGTCGGAGTTCACCCGCCACTGCTGGTTCGCGGCGCCGCTGCAGGTCCAGATCTGCACCCGGGTACCGGCCGTGGTGGCGTGGCCCGGCACGTCCAGGCACTTGTTGCCGTACACGGTCAGCTGGTTGCCGGACGTCGACGTCCACAGCTGGTTGGTGCCGCCCGAGCAGTCGTAGATCTGCAGGGACGCGCCGTCGCGCTGGTCGGCGTTCGACACGTCGAGACACCGGCCGGAACCCGCACCGCGCAAGGCGCCGCTGGTGTCCGCCTGAGCGGGGGTTGCGACGAGCATCGCCGCCAGCGCCGCCACGGCCGCGACCACGGCGGTGAGCACCGCGGACACCGGCCTGCGACTGGAACCTCGTTTGTGCATGGGATCTCCTTCGTGAACGGATGGAGCTGTCACCCGGCTTTGTTATCGCTCACATACGCGGGTGCGCGCCTGCCGTGAGCGCGCACCCCCGCGGCTCAGGTCACTTGAAGTTCCAGTGCTGGTTGGCGCCGCCGTTGGAGTCCCAGATCTGGACGGGAGTGCCGTTGGCGGTCTGACCACCGGGGATCTCCAGTGCGCGGCCGCTGGCGACGTTGGTCAGCGTGTAGGAGCCGTCGCTGTTCTGCCCGGCCCGCCAGTGCTGGTTGGCGCCGCCGTTGGAGTCCCAGACCTGCATCTTCGTCCCGTTGCCCGTCTGGTTGGCCGGCTCGTCCAGGGCGCGGCCGCTGGCGATGTTCGTGAGCGTGTAGGAGCCGTCGCTGTTCTGGGCGGCCCGCCACTGCTGGTTGGCGGCGCCGCCGGCCTCCCACACCTGGAGCGGGGTGCCGTTGCCGTTCTGTCCTGCGGGCTCGTCGAGAACGCGTCCGGCGGCCACGTCGGAGAGCGTGTAGACGGTGCCGGAGACGATGCCCCCGCTCGGCGTGCCGTTGGCGCTGCCGCCCAGGGTGGTGAGGACCGCGCCGTACGCAGGCTTCTTGTTGCCGTTGTTGTCGAACAGCAGGGGGTTCTCGCCGCTGCGCCAGGAGTCGCTGTCGCGGATGCCCCATGCCGTGATGCCGGTGCAGCGGGCGACGTTGAGGCAGGCCTGGACGGTGTTGGCGTACGCGGTGGTGGACGCCTGGGCGATGTCGAGCTCGGTGAGCTGGACGTCAACGCCCAGAGCGGCGAAGTCGGACAGTGTGGTCCGGAAGTTGGACGGCGGGCCGCCGGCGCCGAAGTGGCTCTGGAAGCCGACGCAGTCGATGGGCACGCCGCGGGACTTGAAGTCCTTGACCATGGTGTAGACGCCCTGGGTCTTGGCGTCGGTCCAGTTCTCGATGTTGTAGTCGTTGTAGCAGAGCTTGGCCGAGGGGTCGACGTTCCGGGCGGTGCGGAAGGCCTCCTCGATGAAGCCGTCGCCCAGCACGTTCTGGAACACCGAGCTGCGGTGCCGGCCGCTGCCGTCGTCGGCGAAGGCCTCGTTGACGACGTCCCAGGCGTAGATCTTGCCCTTGTAGTGGGACATCTCGGTGGTGATGTGGTTGTCCATCACGCCGCGCAGGGTGTTCGCGTCGCCGATGGAGCTGACCCAGGACGGGAGCTGCGAGTGCCAGACCAGGGTGTGGCCGCGCATCCGCTGGCCGTGCGCCGAGGCGTGGCCGACGATCGAGTCGGCGGGGGCGAAGTTGAAGTTGCCGCGGGAGGGTTCGATGGTGTCCCACTTCATCTCGTTCTCCGGGGTGATCATGTTGAATTCCCGGTCGAGAATGGTGGAGTACGTCGCGTCACCGAGCCGGCCGGCGGCCACGGCGGTGCCGAAGTAGCGGCCGCTGCCGGCAGCGGCCGCGCCCAGCGTGGTCGACCCGGCGGCATGAGCCGCGGGGCTCGCGGTGACGACGGTGGCCGCACCGACGAGCATGCACGCGGCCGCCGTCAGGGTCTTGCGGGGGAGGGGTTTCGTGTGGAGCCAGGGCATGACGGATCGTTCTCCTCGGGTGGGGGATGCCCGCGCACCGGTCGGGGGCGGGCGTCGTCCTGGTAGTCGTGCGCGTACTGCCGGGTGGAGCGGTTCCTGCCGGGGCAGCGGGGGCGTGTCCGCGCGGCGCCCGGCCGACTGTCCGGCACTGACTGTGAGCGTTAACAATCAAGGGCGGACACGGGCCCGGCCCCGCAGGTGCAGGTGAGATCTCCGGCAGGCGTGGTACGGCGTCAACGCCCGGGGCGGTGGCGGGTCGTCAGCTCGCGCTGCAGGAGACCGTCGGCCACGTGGTGCTGCCGTTCTTCATCACGGTCATGCCCCAGGTGTTGCCCGCGCCGTTGGGGGTGGCAACGAGGGTCTGGGCGTCGGGGTAGGACGCGTTGATGTTCCAGGTCGAGCTGATCTTCTCCGGGGAGGGCACCTTCACGGTGACCTTCCAGGGGGTCGATCCGGTGACCGAGACGTTCAGGTTGTACCGGTCGCTCCACGAGTCACCGGCGGAGAGTGTCGCGGTGCAGCTGCCGCCGGTTCCACCGCCGGTTCCACCGCCGGTTCCACCGCCGGTTCCACCGCCGGTTCCACCGCCGGTGCCGCCGCTGGAGGAGCCGAGCGTGATGTCGGAGCTGCCACTGCTCCGGTAGCCCTCGGTGGCCATGATCTCGTAGTTCATGGTGCCGAGGTTCATGCCGTACTTGGCCCACGCGTCGAAGTGGTTCCCGACGGTGATGGTTCCGCCGGTCCGTTTGGCCTGACGGACGCTCCAGTACTGGTTGAAGGTCTTGATGCCCTCGATGGAGGGGGCGTTGTAGCGCGTCGTCTCGTAGATGTCGTAGGTGCCGCCGTCCGTGGTGACGGTGCCCTTGTACGCGCCGGTGGGCTTGTAGGAGCCGTAGTTCTCGACGACGTAGTACTCGACGAGCGGGTTGGTGCTCCAGCCGTAGAGCGAGAGGTAGGCGTTGCCGCTGGTGCTCCACGTGCCCGAGTAGGTCACCGGGTTGCGTGACCCGGTGCTCCAGCCCTTGCCGGCGACGAAGTTGCCGGCGCCGCTCCAGGAGGTGCTGTAGTGACCGCCGCCGTTCAGGGACATCGAGGCCGCACCGGTGCCCTCGGTCCAGAACGAGTAGAAGTATCCGCCGTCGGTGCCGGTCTGGTTCGTGGTGACGGTCGCGGCCTCGGCGGTGCCGGGCGCGACCAGGACGGCGGCGAGGGCCAGGGGGAGGACGCGCGCCTTGCCGGCCGGCCGCCGGGGGTGATCGACCTTGCGGCTCTTGCGGTGGGGAAAGTTCACGGGGGTGATCCGTCCTGCCGATGGGTGGGAGTGCAGCACTGCGCCGCCGACGGCCGCGAGGGTGGGGTCGCCCGGACGGCGTCGCGCAGTGGTTGCACGGAACCGGCTTGTCGTCAACAAGTCCGCGCTTGTGGGTGGTTGGCGACGCGGGGGGCCGGGATCCGGGGCCGCTCGGACTTGTCGACGGCGCCAGTGTTGGCCTGAGCCCGACAAGTTGTCAACGCTTTCGACCGAAACAGCGATACCTTCGCCCGCTCTCAGGTCCGCCCCTGCCGGTGAACGTGCTGGCCAGGCGCTCGGCGGTCGACCGCCGGGCCGAGGGGCTCGGTCAGGAGCCTCCCGATTTCCCTGCGGTTCCCCCACGTTCCCCACGGGTGGATCGCAATCAACGCGGAAGAACTGCGAAAGTTTCGCGATCCGGATGTCGGTGCCCCGTCGGGGTTGCTCGCGGCGCGGGGGCCAGTGCCGCTCCGGTCAGGGCCGGCTGGGCGCCACGGCGCTGGAGCGCACCACCAGGGTGGTCGACAGTTCGAGGCGGGTGGGGGACGCCGGGGCCTCCCCGGTGCGGAGGGCGAGGATCAGACGGGTCGCCTGTTCGGCCATCTCACGCAGGGGTTGGCGGACGGTGGTCAGTGCGGGGCTGGTCCATTGCGCGATGTCCAGGTCGTCGTAGCCGACCACGGACAGGTCCTCGGGGATGCGCAGGCCGCGGACCCGGGCGGCCTCCATGACCCCGAGCGCCTGGAGGTCGCTGCCGGCGAAGATCGCGGTGGGCCGGTCGGGGAGCTCCAACAGCCGTTCGGCCTGGGCGAATCCGCCCTCGGTGTGGAAGTCGCCGAAGGCGGTCAGCGCGGGGTCGACCGCCAGGCCGGCCATGGACATCGCGGAGCGGTAGCCGTCCAGTCGGGCCAGGGAGCAGAGGGTGTCCTCGGGGCCGGTGACGATGGCGATGCGCCGGTGGCCGAGCTCGATCAGGTGCCGGGTGGCGGCGAGGCCGCCGGCCCAGTTGGCCGAGCCCACCGAGGGCACGTCCGGATCGGGGTTGCCGGCCGGGTCGACGATCACGAACGGGATGGAGCGTGCGCGCAGTTGGCGCTTGAACTCGGGCGGCAGGCTGGAGAAGACCAGCACGACACCGAGGGGGCGCCGGCGCAGCACCGCCTCGATCCACTCCGGCCCGGGGGCGCGGCGTGAACCGCTGTGGGTGACCACGACCGCCGCTCCGTGCTCGCTCGCCACGGCCTCGACGCCACGCAGGAGTTCCATCGCCCAGAGGCTGTCGAGCTCGTGGAAGACGATCTCGACGAGGGGTGCTTCCCCGCCGCCGCGCGCGGCGCGCCGGTAGTCGTGGCCGCTCAGGACCTGCTCGACGCGGACGCGGGTGGCCGCCGCCACGTCGGTACGGCCGTTGAGGACCTTCGAAACCGTCGAAACGGAGACCTCGGCCTCGCGCGCGATGTCCGCGAGGGTCACCCGTCCCAGTTCATCGCCCTTTTCCATGGAGGCAGCATAAGGCACGGGCGGCGCAGGGCAGTTGGCGCATCACGCTTCAGTAACCCCCGATCCGGGGGGTTGACCCGAAACCTGTCCGCAACCTAGCGTCCCGGCCAGCGGTAATTTCGAGAAACAGGTCGAAACTTTAGGGGACTTGTGATGAAGAGGCGCACTTTAGCGGCTGCACTCGGCCTGGCCGCGGTCATGGCGGGGACGACCGCCTGCGGCAGTGGCGGTTCCTCCTCCGCCGGCGGGGGCTCCGGCACGATCCACGTCCTGGTCTACGGGGACGCCAGCAACAAGGTCGAGAAGCAACTGGTCGACACCTTCAACAAGACGTCGAAGGTCAAGGCCGTCCTGGACACCATCCCCGGCGCGGACTACCAGGCCAAGCTCAACACCGTCATCAACACCCCCCAGGCGCCGGACGTCTTCTTCAACTGGGGCGGCGGCAGCATCCAGCCCTATGTGAAGTCCGACCTGCTGCTCCCGTTGGACGACATGATCGCCGCGGACCCGGCGCTGAAGAGCAACTTCCTGCCGTCGGTGTTCAACACCGCGGTGATCGACGGCAAGTCCTACGGCATCCCGATGCGCGGCACCCAGCCGGTGCTGCTGTTCACCAACAAGAAGGTGCTGGCCGACGCCGGCCTGAGCGCCCCGAAGACCTGGGACGACCTGCTGGGCGTCGTCCGGGCGCTCAAGGCCAAGGGCATCACCCCGATCGCCCTCGGCGGCGGCGACCAGTGGCCGACCCTGATGTGGTACGAGTACGTGTTCGACCGTGTCGCGGGCCCCGAGCTGTTCCGGAAGGCGCTGTCCGGAGACCGGAGCGCCTGGGAGAGCGAGGACGCCAAGAAGGCCCTGGGCATGCTCAAGCAACTGGTCGACGCCGGGGCGTTCGGCTCGAACTTCGACTCGGTCAAGTTCACCGACGGCGGCTCCCCGGCCCTGCTGGCCAAGGGCAAGGCGGGCCTGGAGCTGATGGGCTCCTGGGAGTACGCCACCCAGCGGGACGCCAACCCCGACTTCGCCAAGAGCGGTCTCGGGTACGGCAACTTCCCCGCCATCGCCGGCGGCAAGGGCGACCCGGCCGACGTGGTCGGCAACACCAACAACTTCTACTCGGTGCTGAAGAAGAGCAGGCATCCCGAGGCAGCCGCCGCCTTCCTGAAGCTCATGTACTCCGAGGAGTTCGTGAAGGCACAGCTGGCGATCGGCAACCTGCCGACCACCACCAACACCGAGCAGTTCCTCGCCACCGCGGACAACCCCGACTACTCGAAGTACCAGTACGACCTGGTCAAGGCCGCCCCGTCGTTCCAGCTGTCCTGGGACCAGGCGTACCCGCCGGCCGCCAACGCGCCGATCCACACCGCCGTCCAGCAGTTCTTCAACGGCAAGCTCGACGTGGACGGCTTCATCAAGGCCATGCAGGCCCTGCCCGCCTCCTGAGACGGATCGCCATGAGTGCTCCCTCCTTGGTGTCCGGGTACGGTCGCCGCCTGCGGGCGCGGCCTCGCCGGACCGGCGTCGGGGTGACCCGCCCGGGCCTTGCCTGGGCGCTGCCCGCGACCGTGTTCTTCCTGATGTTCGCGCTTCTGCCGCTGGTCCTGGTGGCGGTGCTCTCCTTCACCAGCTGGAACGGCGTCGACGCCCCCCGGTTCAACGGCTTCGCCAACTGGACCAAGCTGCTGCACGACCCGGTGATGACGCAGAGCGTCGGTCTGACCCTGGTGCTGACCGTGGCCGGCGTGGTCGTACAGACCCCGGTGAGCATCCTGCTGGGCGTGTGGGCGGCCGGTCGCCAACGCAACCGTGCCGTGCTGTCCGCGATCTTCTTCGTCCCGCTGCTGCTGTCCGCGACCGCGATCTCGGTGGTCTGGCGCGCCATCCTCGACCCCAACTTCGGTGTGCCGTCGCAGCTGCAATGGCTCTTCGGCGACGGCAATCTGATGGGCAGTCAGAAAAGTGCCATCGCGGTGCTGACCTTCGTCGGCATGTGGCAGTGGACGCCCATGCACGCCCTGATCTACCAGGGCGGCGCCCGGGCGATCCCGCAGGTGCTCTACCAGGCCGCGTCCATCGACGGCGCGGGCAAGGTGCGGCAGTTCTTCCACATCACCCTGCCGCAGCTGCGCAACACCGTGATCACGTCGATGATCCTGATGCTGGTCGGCGGCCTCACCACCTTCGACACCGTCCTCATCCTCACCCAGGGCGGCCCCGGCACCGACACCACCAACAGCGCCTACTACATGTACCAACAGGCTTTCAAGAGCTTCGACTTCGGCGCGGGCTCGGCCATCGCCCTGGTCCTCGTGGTGGTCGCCGCCCTGATCTCGCTGGCCGTCGTGCGCCTGTCCGGCTACGACAGGATGCGCAGCACGACGGAGGGACTTTGATGCGACGGCGTCCCAACCACCTCGCCGGGCTCGGCTCGCTGCTCTGGCTGGCGCTGGTCGGCTTCCCGCTGTACGTCCTGCTGATCGCGACCTTCCGGACCCGCTCCGACTACTCCTCGCAGGGGCCGCTCACCTTCCCCGCGCAGCTGACCCTGCAGAACTACATCGACGACTTCTCCAACGGCTTCGGCCGGGACTTCCTCAACACGCTCCTCGTCACCGTGAGCGTGGTCGCGATCGTGCTGCTCGTGGTGCCCCCGCTCGCCTACGCGATCGTCCGGGCCCGGGGCAGGACCATCGGCACGGTCTTCCGGATCTTCCTGCTGGGGCTGGCGATTCCGGCGCAGGCCGTGATCGTGCCGATGTTCTACGTCATCAGCAAGGCCGGCCTCTACGACAACCTGCTCGGAATCATCCTGCCCACCGCGGCGTTCTGCCTGCCGGTGTGCACGCTGGTCCTCACCGGCGCGATGCGGGACATCACCGGCGAGCTCTACGAGGCCATGGCCATGGACGGTGCCACCCCCTGGCGGGTGTTCTGGCAGCTGGTGCTGCCGCTGTCCAGGGGCGGTCTCTCCTCCGTCGTGGTCTTCGCCGCGCTGCAGGCGTGGAACGGCTTCCTGTTCCCGCTGATCCTCACCCAGTCGGAGAGCACCAAGGTCATCACACTCGGCCTGTACGACTTCCAGACCGAGCACGGCGTCGACGTGCCCGGTCTGCTCAGCGCCGTCGTGCTGTCGACGCTCCCCGTCCTCATCGTCTACCTGTTCGCCCGACGCGCCTTGGTCCAAGGCCTCATGGGCGTCGGAGGAAAGTGACCGGCAACTTGACTTCCTCTCCCTCGTGGACGAGGGGGATTCCCCTCAGCCTCGCGGTTGAGCCGCTGCGCGTGTGCGCTGCGGTGGGACTACTTCCTGCTTCGCCGACGACTGCCCGCCCGGAGTGCTCCGTTGAGGTCTTACACCGTCTCCACAGGCTGCAACCGCCAGTCCGGCGGCCAGGATATTGCGTGCCGCGTTCACGTCCCGGTCATGGGTCGTCCCGCAGTCACACGCCCACTCACGGACGTTCAGCGCCATCCTGCCCCGCAGGGTGCCGCACTGCGAGCACAGCTTGGAAGAGGGGAACCAGCGGTCGACGACCACGAGTTCCCGCCCGTACCAGCCGGCTTTGTATTCCAGCATGGACCGCATCGCGGACCACGACGCGTTGGCTATCGCACGGGACAGCTTCCGATTCTGGATCATGTTGCGGACAGACAGGTCCTCGATCACGAGCGTTTGGTTTTCGCGCACGAGTCGAGTGGTGAGCTGATGCAGGAAGTCCCTGCGGCGATCCGCGATACGGGCGTGGACGCGGGCGACCTTCAGCCGGGCCTCGGCCCGGTTGGCGGAGTCCTTGGCCTTGCGGGACAGGTCCCGCTGGGCCTTGGTCAGGCGCTCGCGGTCACGGCGCTCATGGCGGGGGTTGGTGATCCTCTCCCCGGTGGACAGGGTGACCAGCGCGGTGATCCCGGCGTCGATCCCGACGGCAGCCGTGGTGACGGGCATGGGCTCGGGGTGGTCATCGCACAACATCGAGACGAACCATCGCCCGGCGCCGTCCCGGCGGACGGTCACGGTGGACGGCTGCGCACCAGCGGGAAGCGGACGGGACCACACGATATCGAGCGGTTCCGTCATCTTCGCGAGCCTCAGTCGGCCGTCCCGGAAGCGGAACGCCGACGAGGTGTACTCGGTGGATGCACGGGACTTGTGCTTGGACTTGAACCGGGGATACCGGGCACGCTTCTGCCAGAAGTTCGAGAAGCCGCTCTGCAAATGCCGAAGCGCCTGCTGCAGCGGAACCGACGACACCTCGTTGAGATGAGCCAGTTCCTCGGTCTTCTTCCACGCCGTCAGCATGGCGCTGGTGGCGTTCTAGTTCACCCGCTCCTGGCGCAGCGTCCACGCCTCCGTACGGGCGTGCAACGCCATGTTGTAGACCTTCCGGACACACCCGAACGTGCGCGACAGCTCAGCTGCCTGCACATCGGAAGGGTAGAAGCGGAACTTGAACGCCCGCTTCACCGAAGTGGTCTCCACGGATCACACGCTAACACCATTCCTGATACATACCTGACGCTTGATCATCTACCGAAACACCGCACCAGCTTGACGGCGCTTCGGCTTTCCCTGACCCGCTACGCGGGCAATCCGTTTCCTCCCCCGGCTGAAGCCGGGGGTATCCACGGAGGTATCCGATGAACCTGGCCGTCCCGTCCACCGCTCCGACCGCCCGCTGGCGCGACCGCGCGCTCAGCCCCGAGGAACGCGCGGACGCCGTGCTCGCCGAGATGACGCTGCCGGAGAAGCTGGCCCAGCTCGTCGGCGTCTGGGTCGGCGCCTCCGACGAGGGCGGAGACGTCGCCCCGCACCAGCACGACATGGAGGATCCGCCCGCCCTCGACGACCTGCTCCCGTCCGGGCTGGGCCAGTTGACCCGGCCCTTCGGCACGGTGCCGGTCGACCCGGCGCTGGGCGCGCTCTCACTGGCCCGCAGCCAGCAGCGCATCGCCGCCGCGAACCGGTTCGGCATCCCGGCCCTCGCGCACGAGGAGTGCCTGGCCGGCTTCGCCGCCTGGGGTGCCACCGCCTACCCGGTGCCGCTCTCCTGGGGTGCCACCTTCGACCCGGACCTGATCCGGCGGATGGCCGCGGCCATCGGCCGCGACATGCGCGCGGTCGGCGTCCACCAGGGCCTCTCCCCAGTCCTCGACGTCGTCCGGGACGCCCGCTGGGGCCGGGTCGAGGAGACCATCGGCGAAGACCCCTACCTGGTCGGCACGGTGGCCACCGCCTACGTGCAGGGCCTGGAGTCGGCGGGGATCGTCGCCACGCTCAAGCACTTCGCGGGGTACTCGGCCTCGCGCGCCGGACGCAACCTCGCCCCCGTGGGCATGGGCGCGCGGGAGCGTGCCGACGTGATCCTGCCGCCCTTCGAGATGGCGGTGCGCGAGGGCCGGCCCCGTTCGGTCATGCACGCCTACACCGACACCGACGGCGTCCCCTCGGCCGCCGACGAGGCGCTGCTGACCGGGCTGCTGCGCGACAGCTGGGGCTTCGAGGGGACCGTGGTCGCCGACTACTTCGGCATCGCCTTCCTCAAGGTGCTGCACGGCGTCGCCGGAGACTGGGCCGAGGCCGCCGCACTCGCCCTGGCCAGTGGCGTGGACGTGGAACTGCCCACCGTCAAGACCTACGGGGAGCCGCTGCTGCGCGCCGTCGAGGACGGGACCGTGCCCGAGTCGCTGGTCGACCGGGCGCTGCGCCGGGTGCTGGTGCAGAAGGCCCAACTCGGCCTGCTGGACCAGGACTGGGAGGCCGTCCCGGCGGCGATCGCCGGTCGGCCGCTCGACGACCCGCACGCGCTGCGCGGCTCGGTCGACCTGGACCCCCCGGAGAACCGCGCCCTCGCCCGGGAGATCGCCGAGCAGGCCGTGGTGCTGCTGCGCAACGACGGCACCCTGCCGCTGCGCGGCCCCCGCCGGATCGCGCTGATCGGCCCCAACGCCGACACCCCGACCTCGGTGCTGGGCTGCTACGCCTTCCCCGTGCACGTCGGCAGCCAGCACCCCGGGATCCCGGTCGGCATCGAACTGCCCACCCTGGGCCAGGCGTTGGCAGCCGAGTTCCCCGACAGCGAGATCCGGACGGTGGCCGGGGCGAGCGTCGACGGGCTCGACACGTCCGGCTTCGCCGAGGCCGTCGAGGCGGCCCGGCAGGCCGATGTCGTGATCGTCGCCCTCGGGGACCGGGCCGGCCTGTTCGGGCGCGGCACCAGTGGCGAGGGCTGCGACGCCGAGTCCCTGGAACTGCCCGGCGTGCAGCAGCAGTTGCTCGACGCACTGCTGGACACCGGCAGGCCGGTCGTGCCGGTGCTGCTCGCCGGCCGCCCCTACGCGCTGGGACGCGCGGCGACCGAGGCGGCGGCCCTGGTGCAGACCTTCTTCCCCGGCGAGGCCGGGACCGGGGCGATCGCCGCCGTGCTCAGCGGCCGGACCAACCCCTCGGGCCGACTGCCGGTCAGCATCCCGGCCCGGCCGGCCGTGCAGCCCTCCACCTACCTCGCCGCCCGCCTGGCCGGACCCAGCGAGGTGTCCAGCACCGACCCGACCCCCGCGTTCGGATTCGGGCACGGCATCGGCTACACCACGTTCGCCTGGACCGACCTGGAGGTGGAGCAGGCCGCCGCCACGACCGACGGCGAGTTCGGCCTCGCCTTCACCCTGCGCAACACCGGTGAGCGGAGCGGCAGCGAGACCGTCCAGCTCTACCTGCACGACCCCGTCGCCTCCGTCGTCCAGCCGGTCCTGCGGCTGATCGGCTACCGGCGGATCACCCTCGACGCGGGGGCACGGACCCGGATCCGGGTCCGCGTCCCCGCCGACCTCGCGTCCTTCACCGGACGCGACGGCCGACGCATCGTCGAGCCGGGCGAGCTGGAACTGCGGGTCTCCGCCTCCAGCACCGACGTCCGGCTCACCGCCACCGTCCGACTGGACGGCCCGGTCCGCGCGCTGGACCACACCCGGCGCCTGCACGCGGACTTCCGGTGCACCTGATCCGTCACCGGGCCGGCCGCCGACGGAACCTTCCCCACACCCCCTGGCAATCCCGACGGAGAGGTCCCATGTTCCGATCCCGCTCGTTACCGTCCCGTCTCCTGGGCATCGTCGCCGCGATCGGCCTCGCGGTCGGCCTGAGCCTGCAGGCCGCGCCCCAGGCCGCTGCCACCCCGCAGGCCGCCGCCTCGCTGACGCAGATCACGAACTTCGGCACCAACCCGACAGGTCTGCTGATGCACCTGTACGTGCCGAGCAGCGTCAGGGCCAACCCACCGATCCTGTTGGCCCTGCACGGGTGCCAGGGGACGGGGCCCTACCTGTACTCCAGCACCGACTTCGGGTCGCTGGCCGACCGGTACGGGTTCCTCGTCATCTACCCCTCGACGAACCCGAGCGGAAGCTGCTGGGACGTCTCCTCGGACCAGGCGCTGACCCGCAACGGCGGCAGTGACCCGGTCGGGCTCATGTCGATGATCACCTACACGGAGCAGCACTACGGCGGCAACGCCAACGCCGTGTACGTGACCGGCGAGTCGTCGGGCGGGATGATGACGAACGTGATGCTCGCCGACTACCCCGATGTGTTCAAGGCGGGCGCGGCGTTCATGGGAGTGCCCTACCACTGCTTCCACACGGGCACCGTACGCGGCTGGAACGCGGACTGCGCCCAGGGCAAGGTGTCCATGAGCCCGCAACAGTGGGGCGGACTGGCCCGCACCACGGGGGATCCCGGCTACACCGGTCCGCGTCCGCGCGTGCAGCTGTGGCACGGAACCGCCGACACGATCCTGAGCCACAACAACCTCGGTGAAGAGATCAAGCAGTGGACCGACGTCCTCGGCGTGAGCCAGACCCCGTCGGCCACGGACACCCCCGCGGCGAACTGGAACCGTACGCGGTACGACAACAGCGCCGGCACCACCCAGGTCGAGGCGTACAGCATCGTCGGGGCCGGGCACCAACTGCCCGTCCAGGGAACCGCGATGGCCGCCAACGCCATCCACTTCATGGGCCTGGACGCGGGGTCCTCCGGCGGCGCCACGACCGGCGCGCTGCACGCGGTGGCCGCGGGCAAGTGCCTGACCGACGCGAACAACGCGACGCCGGGCACCCAGCAGCAGATCCACACCTGCAACGGCAGCGAGAACCAGACCTGGACCCGTACGGCATCGAAGCAGCTGACCGTGACCGTCGGCGGCAGCACGCTGTGCCTGGACGCCAACGCCAGGGGCACCACCGACGCCACCAAGGTGGTCGTCTGGTCCTGCAACGGCCAGGCCAACCAGCAGTGGCAGCTGAACTCGAACGGCACGATCACCGGAGTGCAGTCGGGGCTCTGCCTGGACGTGGCCGGCCTGGCCACCGCCGACGGCTCGCCCGTCCAGCTGTGGAGCTGCAGCGGCGGCAGGAACCAGCAGTGGACGTTCGGATGATCGGAGGTCGCCGCGGTCGCGCCGGTCGCGGTGACCCGGTCCGGCCGTAGCCGCGCGGTCTGCCCGCCCCGCCGTGACGGCGCGGCGGGCAGACCGCCCGGGCGGTGCTCAGGTGCAGTCGGTGCCGTTCAGGGTGAAGCGGGCCGGTGCCGTGTTGGCGCCGGAGTACGTCGCCTGGAACCCGAAGCTCGCGCTCGCCCCGGCGGCCAGGGTGCCGTTCCAACCGGCGTCCCGCGCGCTCACGGCGCTGCCGGACTGGGCCACGGTCGCGTTCCACCCGCTCGAGATCCGCTGGTCACCCGGGAAGCTCCAGCCGAGCGTCCAGCCGGAGACGGCGGCGGTGCCGGTGTTCCGCACGGTCACTGTCGCGGTGAACCCGCCGTTCCAGGCGTTGTCGACCCGGTACGCCACCGAGCAGGACGTCGCGGGCGGCGCCGGTGTCGCCCGCCGTTCGGCGGCGAACGCCGCGAGCCAGGCCAGCGAGGCGTTCCAGTTGATCGCCACCTCGTTGGTGGAGTACGAGCCGATGTCGTCGACGTAGCAGGCGGCCGGTGCGCAGCCCGTCAGTCGGGCCTTCGCCACCGGATCCTCCAGGCCGGCGTCCGGGCCGCCCGCGAGGGAGCCGGCCGGCGGGTGCGGCAGCGAGGCGTCGTTCTGGTGCGCCCAGAACCGGTGGTGCTCGTTCTCCGAGGCCCGCTCGCCGTAGCCGCTCACGTAGGAGCGGTCCAGCGCGTTGCGGCCGAGCAGGTAGTCCAGGGCCTCCAGCGCGCCGGTCCGGTAGCGCGCGGCACCGGTCAGCTCGTAGGCGACGGCCAGCACCATCGCGTTGCCGGCGACCGAGCTGTTGGACCCCCAGACGTAGCCGTCGGCGGCGATCGGCACCGCGTAGCCCTGTCCGGCCATGGTGGACAGGTGGCCGTCGGCGGCCGAGATCAGCAGGCCGCGCAGACGCGTCACGTCGTCGGCGGGCAGGGCCACGCCGGGCACGGTGGCCAGGGTGATCCGGCCGAGCGTCGCGGTGCCGCCCCACCAGAACGCGTCGACCGGCTTGGTGTGGTGCGGGGAGGAGGTGACCGCGTCCCGGTACTGCGACTCGCCGGTGGTGGCGAGGAGTTCGGCCGCGGCCCAGTAGAACTCGTCGGAGACGTCGGCGTCCTCGTACGCGCCGCCGCCGGTGTTGTCGGTCGCCGGGGCGAGGACGTTCGGGTTGGCCCTGGCCGCCGTCCAGGCGCGGCGGGCCGCGTCCAGGCAGCGGGCGGCGAAGGCGGCGTCGTACGGTGCGTACACCCGGGCACACTGCGCCGCGGTGGCGGCCAGGTTGAGCGTGGCGGCGGTCGAGGGCTTGTGCAACTCGCGTGGCTGTTCGTCGAGTTCGGGCCGGGTCGGCAGGCCGGTCCACTGCGCGTCGTGCATCTTGTGGAAGGCCATCCCGGCCATCGGCTTGCCGTCCGGGACCTGCATCCGCAGCAGGAAGTCCAGTTCCCAGCGGGCCTCGTCCAGCACGTCCGGCACCCCGTTGCCGCGCTCGGGAACGCGCAGGGTGGAGTCGCCCAGCGCCGCGTCGCCGCCCGAACGGTGGGCTCGTTCGAAGGAGTTGACCAACTCCCAGGCCGCGATGCCGCCGTTGACCACGTACTTGCCCTGATCGCCGGCGTCGTACCAGCCGCCGCGGACGTCCGACCGGTAGTCGCACACCCCGGCCTGGCACGGCACGCTGGTGTCGCCTTGGTTCGGCGCCACGCCCAGGTGGCCGGCGGGGCGCGCGTACGCGCTGCCGGCCAGGGCCGCGTCGATGGCGATGCCGCTGCGCTGCTGGTAGAAGAACGACATGCTGTCGGCGCGCAGCCCGTCGTACAGCGACGCCGAGATGTCGAACGGGTGG
The DNA here is from genome assembly GCF_055575795.1 of Kitasatospora sp. NPDC034023. Taxonomy (NCBI): domain Bacteria; kingdom Bacillati; phylum Actinomycetota; class Actinomycetes; order Kitasatosporales; family Streptomycetaceae; genus Kitasatospora; species Kitasatospora sp. NPDC034023. The sequence goes on along the minus strand of NZ_JBVIRY010000010.1, from coordinate 91,220 downwards.
CTCGCCCGGCCGTCCACGACCAGGGTGAGGCCGGTGCCGGTGCCGGTGTACGCGCCGAAGTCCACCAGGTGCGTGGACTGGCCGGACGCCTGGTCGGCGCCGTGCACGGTGGTGGTGCCGGCGGCGACCTGCGTGCCGGCGGCGTCGCGCAGCTGCCAGGCGAGTGGGGAGGTCGTGGAGCTGATCACGGTCGCCCGCTTGGGCCCGTCCGGCAGGTAGCCGAGCTGGTTCACGCGGACGGGGAAGTCGGCGGCCGTGGTGACCGTGGCCGTGGCCGCTGTGGTGGTGGCCGGGGCGAACGCGGTGGCGGTCAGCCCGCCGGCGGCCAGGGCCAGGCCGGTGAGCGCGGCGGCCGCGCGTCGGGGCAGTGCGCGGCCGGAGAGGAGGGGAGGCATGGGTGGGGGCCTTCCTTTGGGGGTGGGGAGAGGGGAGCCCAGGGCGTGGGAGCGCTCCCACTTCCAATGAAGCCAGCCGCGCACAAGGTGCGTCAAGGGTGGGCAGGAGACGCGAGATTGACGTGACCTCAGGTACCGACCGGGTTCCGGAACGGCGCGGGCGCATCCGGCGGCCTCGGGTGCGCGGCGCGTTCAGCCCGAGGCCCGGACGACCAACCGGGTGGGCAGCACCACCGATTCGCCGCATGCCGGGTTCCGCAGCAGCAGATCCATGGCACGGGAGCCGAGTTCCTCCACCGGCTGGCGGACGGTGGTCAGCCCCGGCCGGCACCGCGCGGCGACAGGAGAGTCGTCGAAGCCGACCACGGCAACGTCCTCGGGGACCCGCAGGCCGTGCCGCCGAAGGGTCCTGAGGGCGCCCGCTGCCATCTGGTCGGAGGCGGCGAACACGGCGTTGACCTCGGGGCGCCGGTCCAGCAGTCGCTGCATCGCATGCTCGCCCGAGGCGCCGCTGAAGTCGCCGTACGCCACGGCCGGCCGTGCCGCGGCCATCGCGGCCACCGTCTGGTGGTAGCCGGCCAGCCGGTCCACGCCGGCGGCGGTGTTCGGCGGCCCGGCGATGGTGGCCACGGAGCGACGCCCGGACGCGCACAGCCGTCGCACCGCGTCCCTGGCGCCGGCGAGGTTGTCAGCGTCCACGAACGTCACCGTGCCCGGCTCCGGCGGCCGGCCCAGCGACACCACGGGCACCCCGGCCGCGTGCAGCAACCGGGCGAGCGAGGTGTCCCCCCAGGGGCCGACCAGCAGCACACCGTCGACGTGGCCGCCGCACAGGTAGCGCACCAGCGGCGGTCGCCGGCAGCGCCTGGGCACCGTGAAGACGGCCAACTCCCGTTCTGCGCCGGACAGGGAGCGCCGCAGCCCGGCCAGCAGCCGTACCGGGAAGGCGTCCGCGTGGTACTGCAGAGGATCCGCGAAGACCACGACGGCCACCACGCCGGTCGCCCGGGTGCTGGGCGCCCGGCGGCGGACGTACGCCAACTCGCGCACTGCCCGTTCCACCCGGGCCGCCGCCTCGGTGGAGACCCGGGCGGAACGGTTGAGCACCCGGGACGCGGTCGCCGTGGAGACGCCGGCGAGACGGGCGACCTCGGCCAGCGTCGGAGCGGGATCCTTGCCGGGAATGGGCTGGGGCATGGGGCCGTCCTGGATCGGTCCTCGACAGGGGAACCACACCCCGGACCCGTCACCCGCGCCGACCCACCACCCTTGCCAGCTTGGCCCGTTGAGCGATCAGCGTCAAGGGATCCGGCACTCCCGCTCACACGGGGTCGGGCAGCCCGGCGCGGCGGATCACCTCCGCGTACCACCGGGCACCCGGCGATCCCCCACGGATCAAGCCGGGGCCCGTGAAACACCGTCGACGGCCGTGGGAGCGCTCCCGGCGGACGCTGTAACTTACACGCTGCCGAGCCGGGCGGCCCACTGCCACCGGGACGCGGCTCCGCGCTGGTCGCCGCCGTTGTCCGGCCCCGCAGGGCCCGCCGGCCGGCGTCGCCGGGCCCTGCGGGCGCTTCCCAAGCCGGGCGCGCAAGCCCACGATCGCTCGCAGCACCTCCGTCCGCCGCGCGTCCCCACCCGCGTGGCGGTACCCCACCCATCTGGAGGACGCGCATGCGACGCGAAACCCTGCGTGCCAGGGGCAACCCGCTCACCCTCACCGCGACGGCCACCGCGCTCGTCCTGGTCGGTGCGGCGGGCGGCGCCGTCACGGTGCCCACCGCGGCGGCGACCGCCGGGCTGTCCTGCGGCGTGAGCTACGCCGTCAACGACTGGGGCAGCGGCTTCACCGCCAACATCACCATCACCGACACCGGCACCACCGCCATCAACGGCTGGACCCTCGGCTACGCCTACACCGGCAACCAGACCCTCCAGAACGGCTGGAACGGCACCTGGAGCCAGACCGGACAGACCGTCACCGTCACCAACCCCGGCTACGCCACCACCATCGCCCCCGGCGCCGGCTACACCACCAGCGCCAACTTCTCCTACAGCGCCGCCAACACCGCCCCCACCGGCTTCACCGTCAACGGCACCCCCTGCCGCGGCGCCGACCGGCCGCCGACCGTCTCGCTCACCTCCCCGGCAGCCGGGCAGACCTTCACCCCGGGCTCCACCGTGAAGCTCGCCGCCGACGCGGCCGACGCCGACGGCACCGTCTCGAAGGTGGACTTCTACGCCTCGACCTCGGCCGCCGCCAACACCCTGATCGGCACCGCCGTCACCGCGCCGTACGGCGTCGACTGGGCGAACGTGGCGGCGGGCGACTACTCGGTCACCGCCGTCGCCACCGACGACGCCGGCGCCACCACGACCTCCGGCCCGGTCGCGATCAAGGTGGCCGGGCCGAGCGTCCTGGTCAGCCCGGCCACGCTCGCCGTCCAGCAGGGGAGCACCGGCACCTTCACCGTCGCTCTCTCCCAGGCGCCGACCGCGAACACCACGGTCACGGTGGACCGTTCGGGCAACGACCCGGACCTGAGCGTGACATCCGGCGCCGGCCTCACCTTCACCCCCGGGAACTGGAACGTCCCGCAGACCGTCACCATCGCGGCCGGCACCGATGCCGGGCAGGTCGGTGGGACCGCCACCTTCACCGCCTCCGCGGCCGGCTTCGGCCCCGGCGCCGTCACGGTGACCGAGGCGGCGAAGACCTCGGGCTACGACCAGTACTTCCTGGACCTCTACAGCAAGCTCAAGAACCCGGCGAACGGGTACTTCAGCCCGCAGGGCATCCCGTACCACGCGGTGGAAACCCTGATCGTGGAGGCTCCCGACTACGGCCACGAGACCACCTCCGAGACCTACAGCTACTGGCTGTGGCTGGAGGCCGACTACGGCCGGGTGACCGGCGACTGGACGGGCTTCAACAACGCCTGGACCAACCTGGAGGCCCACCTGATCCCCAGTCACGCCCAGCAGCCCGGTCAGAGCACCTACAATCCGGCCAAGCCCGGCCAGTACGGTCCCGAGAAGGCCCAACCGGACCAGTACCCGGCCAAGTTGAACGGCGGTGTACCGGTCGGCACCGACCCGCTCTCCGCGGAGCTGGGCCGGGCCTACGGCAGCTCGGACATCTACGCCCCGGCCTGGCTGCTGGACGCCGACAACAAGTACGGCTTCGGGCAGTGCGAGGACGGAACCAGCAAGCCCAGCCTGATCAACACCTTCCAGCGCGGCCCGGAGGAGTCGGTCTGGGAGACGGTGCCGCAGCCCGACTGCGACCTGTTCACGTACGGCAACAGCAGCTCCGGCTTCCTCAGCCTGTTCAACGACGGCGGCGGCTCCTTCAGCAAGCAGTACAAGTACACCGACGCGCCCGACGCCGACGCCCGGCTGGTCCAGGCCGCCTACTGGGCCGAGCAGTTCGCCACGTCGCAGGGCAAGAGCGCGGCCATCACCGCGACCCTCGCCAAGGCCGCCAAGCTCGGCGACTACCTGCGCTACTCGCTCTACGACAAGTACTTCAAGCAGGCGGGCAACTGCCTCGGCTCCACCACCTGCCCCGGCGGCACCTCCAAGGCGAACGAGCAACTCGGCCTGCTGACCTGGTACTTCGCCTGGGGAGGGGCGGCCGACGGCAGCTGGTCGTGGCGGATCTCCGGCTCCGCCGCCCACCAGGGCTACCAGAACCCGATGGCCGCCTGGGTGCTCGCCAACGACCCCGGCCTGAAGCCGCTCTCGCCGAGCGCCGCCACCGACTGGGCGGGCAGCCTGGACAAGCAGCTCCAGTTCTTCCAGTGGCTGCAGTCCACCGAGGGCGGCATCGCCGGCGGCGCCACCAACAGCTGGGGCGGGAACTACGGCGACGACGCGGCACCGCCGGCGGGCGACCCGACCTTCTACGGCCTGTACTACGACTGGCAGCCCGAGTACCACGACCCCGCCTCCAACCAGTGGTTCGGGTTCCAGACCTGGTCGATGGAACGCTTCGCCGAGTACTACTACGCCACGGGCGACACCCGGGCGAAGGGCATCCTCGACAAGTGGATCCCGTGGGCGATGTCCGTCTCCCGGGCCGACCGGGCCACCGGCACCCTGACCACCCCCGACAAGCTCACCTGGACCGGCGCGCCCGACACCTGGAACGCCACCAGCCCCGGAAGCAACGCGGGCCTGCACGTCGTCGCGAGCGGCACCAGCACCGACGTCGGCGTGGCCGGCTCGCTCGCCAAGACCCTCGCGTACTACGCGGCCAAGTCCGGTAGCAGCAGCGCCCAGAAGTTCGCCCAGAACATCCTGGACACCCTGCACGCCAGGTACACCGACGGCCTGGGCTACTCGGCCGCCGAGACCCGCGCCGACTACAGCCGCTTCACCCAGGCCTACTCGCCGACCACCCACCAGGGCCTGTACGTGCCGCCCGGCTGGACCGGCAGCTACCCGGACGGCACCCGGATCAGCTCGGCGAGCAACACCTTCCTGTCGATCCGCCCCTGGTACACCAAGGACCCGCAATGGTCCAAGGTGCAGACCTACCTCGACGGCGGCGCCGCGCCGACCTTCACCTACCACCGGTTCTGGGCCGAGGCGGACATCGCCACCGCCTTCGACACCTTCGCCCAGCTGTTCCCGACCGTCAACCCGGGCAACTGACGGCCCACCCGCTCCGGCTCGGTCCCCGACCCGGCCCCCGACCCGGCCCCGGACCCGGTCCCGGCTCCGCCCACGCGCGCGGAGCCGGACCGGGCCGGACGGCCACACGGGCTCCAAGGACGACGACACCGGGAGCCCCGCCCGCCCCCACCCCCACCCCGTGGAGAAACACCATGCGCTGCTCGCTCCGTACGCGATCCCTGCTCCTGGCCCCGGTGCTGGGCGCCCTCGTGGTCGCGGTCCACCCCGGGACCGCCCACGCCGCCGACCCCACCACCATGACCAGCGGCTTCTACGTCGACCCCGATTCCTCCGCGCGTCGGTGGGTCAACGCCAACCCGGGCGACGGCCGCGCCCCCGCCGTCCGGTCATCGATCGCCGACGTGCCGACGGCACGCTGGTTCGGCAACTGGAGCGGCACCATCGGGACGGCGACCGGCTCCTTCGCCGGCGCGGCCGCCGCCAAGGGCGAGCTGCCCCTCCTGGTGGCGTACAACATCCCCAACCGCGACATCTGCGCCGGGCAGTCCGGCGGCGGGGCGGGAAGCGCCGCGGACTACCGGACCTGGATCGCCGGCTTCGCCGGCGGCATCGGCAACCGGCCCGCGGTGGTCGTCCTCGAACCCGACTCGCTCGGCGACGAGAGCTGCATGACCCCGGCCCAGATCACCGAGCGCAACGCCCTGCTGAGCAACGCCATCGCGCAGTTCAACGCCAAGGCCCCGAACACCTGGGTCTATCTCGACGCCGGCAACCCCGGCTGGCTGAGCGCCGACACCATGGCCCAGCACCTGGCCGCGGCCGGGGTGAGCGGAGCGCACGGGTTCTCGCTGAACGTGTCGAACTACCTCACCACGACGGAGAACGTCGCCTACGGCAACGCCGTCAACGCGGCCCTGAAGTCCGCGAAGGGCTTCACCAAGCCCTACGTCGTCGACACCAGCCGCAACGGCAACGGCTCCAACGGCGCGTGGTGCAACCCGGCGGGGAGGAGGATCGGGACGCCCACGCAGCGGGGTGGCGGCGCCGAGATGCTGCTGTGGATCAAGGTGCCCGGCGAGTCCGACGGCAACTGCGGTGGCGGCGCCGGATCGACCGCCGGGCAGTTCCTGCCCGAGGTCGCCTACAAGATGATCTACGGCTACTGACATGGCGCGGCCCCGGCCCCGTCCGGGGCCGGGGCCGGCCGCCTCCACCGGTCAGGGGCCGATCGGCAGGACGGAGGTGGGCTCGGTGATCACGAGGGGCTCTCCGGCGGGGGTCAGATGACCGGAGGCCGGGTTGCGGTGGAAGGCCGTCAGGGTGTCGGAACCCTGGTTGGCGCAGAACAGGAGCCGCCCGTCGGAGGTGAGGGCGATGTCGCGGGGCCAGGACCCGCCACAGGCGGTGACGTCGATCAGCTCGACGGCCGCCCCGTCGTCGTGGAGGGCGTGCACGGCGATCGCGTCGTCGCCGCGGTTGGTCGTGTAGAGGAAGCGGCCGTCCGCGGACACCCGGACGGCGGCGGCTTGGTTGGCGTTCGGCGCACCCGGATCCCGGCGCGTCTGAAGCTCGGCGGTGGGTTCGAGGCGGCCGGAGAGTGCGTCCCAGGTGCAGACGGTGAGGGTGGAGGAGAGTTCGTTGAGGACGTAGACGTGTCCTGCCGACGGGTGGAACGCCAGGTGCCGGGGGCCACGTCCGGTCGGCAGTCGGACGGTTCGGTGTGCGCTGAGCCGGCCGGTGGCCGGATGGAAGGCGTGGACGTAGACCCGGTCGGTGCCCAGGTCGGTACACAGGAGGAACCGTCCGTCCGGCGAGGGGGCTGCCATGTGGGCGTGCGGGGTGGTGCGCAGTTCGCCGGAGGCCTCGCGGCCGGGATGGCGGACGGTCTGCACCGGCTCGGCGGCGGCGACCGCGTCGCCGGCGCCGGTGGGGATGACCGAGAGGACGCCGTCGCCGTAGTGGGCCGCGAAGAGGTGTGAACCGCTGGGGTGGACCGCGAGGTGGCAGGGGCCCATGCCACCGCTCATGGTGGTGGCGGGCAGACTGAGGGTCCCCGTGCGGGGATCGATCCGGAGGGAGAGGACCTGCCCGGCTTCCTGTTCCAGGACGGCGTGCAGGACCGCGCGGGTCGGGTCGACAGCCGCGTAGGACGGACGGTCGACCGGCAGGGTGCGAAGGAGACCCATGGTGCCGGTGGCGTCGTAGCCGACGGTGGACAGGCCGGCGCCGGGAGTGTCGGCCGGGGCGGCACTGCCGATGATCAACAGACCGCCGGACGTGGGGGTCGGGGGCTGGTTCAAGGACGCCTGCTCTCTGTCCACCGTTCGGCGAACGGTCTGTCACGGGGTGTGGCACAGGCGGCCGCGGGCGACGGCCGGGGTCTCCTGGGGCGGGTCGCCGTTGAGCGCGTCGCGGCCGGTGCCGGGTGGTCTGCCCGGCACCGGCCAACTCTGTCACGAGGCGTTCGACGCTGCGCTCCTAGGAGCCGGTCGGCGGCTGCAGTTCGCCGGTGCGGGCGACGCGGGCGTACCAGCGGGCGCTGGACTTGGGGGTGCGGGTCTGGGTGGGGTAGTCGACGTGGACCAGGCCGAAGCGCTTGTCGTAGCCGTACGCCCACTCGAAGTTGTCGAGCAGGGACCAGGCGAAGTAGCCGCGCAGGTCCGCGCCGTCGGCTGCGGCCCGGTGGGCGGCCGCGAGATGGGTGTGGAGGTAGGCGGTGCGTTCCGGGTCGTCGACGGTGCCGTCCTCGCCGATCTCGTCGTGGTAGGCCGCGCCGTTCTCGGTGACCATGAGTGGCAGGCTCGGGTGGCGTCGGGCCAGTCCGGTCAGCAGCTGGTGCAGGCCGGTGGGGTCGACGGCCCAGCCCATAGCGGTCAGCTCGCCCGGGGCCGGGTGGAAGCCGACCCGGTCGGCGCCCGGCCAGGGGGTACCGGCGCCGGCGCCGTGGCCGTCCTCCCGGGCGGGGGCGGTGCCCTCGGCGGTCGCCGAGACGACGGTGGGCGTGTAGTAGTTGACGCCCAGCCAGTCCAGCGGCTGGTGGATCGCGGCCTCGTCGCCGGTGCGGACGAAGGCCCAGTCGGTGAGGTGGGCCGTGTCGGCGAGCAGGTCCTTCGGGTAGGCGCCCTCCAGCATCGGGCCGAGGAAGACCCGGTTGCCGACGGCGTCGATTTGGCGCACGGCGTCCTGGTCGGCGGCGGACGGGGTGAGCGGGCGCAGTGCGTGCAGGTTGAGCGCGACCGACAGGCGGGCGGCGGCGGGCAGCACGCCGCGCAGTGCCGTGACGGCCAGGCCGTGGCCGAGGTTGAGGTGGTGGGCGGCCCGCAGGGCGGCCACCGGGTCGGTGCGGCCGGGGGCGTGGACGCCGGAGCCGTAGCCGAGGAAGGCGCTGCACCAGGGCTCGTTGAGGGTGGTCCAGTGCTCGACCCGGTCGCCGAGGGCCTCGCCCACCAGCGCGGCGTACTCGGCGAACCGCTCGGCGGTCGTGCGTTCGGGCCAGCCGCCGGCCGACTCCAGCTCCTGCGGGAGGTCCCAGTGGTAGAGCGTGGCGACGGGGGTGATCCCGGCGGTGAGCAGCTCGTCGGTGAGGCGGCGGTAGAAGTCCAGGCCCTGCTGGACGGCCGGGCCGTGGCCGGTGGGCTGGACGCGCGGCCAGGAGACGGAGAAACGGTAGGCGGTCAGGCCCAGTTCGGCCATCAGCCGGACGTCCTCGCGGAAGCGGTGGTAGTGGTCGGCCGCGACGTCGCCGGTGTGCCCCTGGAAGACCTTGCCGGGGGTGCGGCAGAAGGTGTCCCAGATCGAGGCGGTGCGGCCGTCCTCGGCGGTGGCGCCCTCCACCTGGTAGGCGGAGGTGGCCGCGCCCCAGAGGAACCCGGCCGGAAAGCGGGGCAGGGCCGTGGCGGGGGGTGGGGTCGTGGCAGGGGTGAGGGGGCTGGCGGGGGGAAGGGGCACGGGCTGCTCCCGGGGGTGAGGAGGTTCAGTTCTTGACGGCGCCGGCGGTGATGCCGCCCACGATGTGTTTGCCCAGCAGTGCGAAGACCAGTAGCAGCGGCACGGTGGAGATGAGGGCGCCGGTCAGCACGATCGCCTGGTCGACGCTGTGGTTGCCCGATCCGAGGCCGGCGAGCGCGACCTGGAGGGTGGGGTTGCCTTCCGGGGTGAGGGCGATGAAGGGCCAGAAGAAGTCGTTCCAGGCCTGGACGAAGACCAGCATGCCGAGGACGGCCATGGCGGGCCGCGCCACCGGGAAGACCACGTGCCAGACGATCCGCAGGCTGTGCGCGCCGTCCACCCGGGCGGCCTCGACCAGCTCCACCGGCAGGGCTTCGACCAGGTACTGGCGCATGAAGAAGACTCCGAACGCGGCGACCAGCGAGGGCAGCACGACCGACTGCAGCTGGTCCACCCAGCCCAGGTCGGTGATGATCTCGTACAGCGGGATGACGCTGAGCTGCGGCGGGATGGTCATGGTGGCGACCACGAGGGCGAGCAGCACGTTGCGGCCCCGGAAGGGCAGTTTGGCGAAGGCGAACCCGGCCAGGGTGGAGAACATCACGGTGGACAGGGCTACCAGGCCGGCCACGACCGTGGTGTCGACCAGTGCCCGGCCCATGTCGACCTGGTTCCAGGCGAAGGCCAGGTTGTCGAACAGGTGCCGGCCCGGCAGCAGCGGCGCGGGTGCCTCGACCACCCGCTCGCCGGAGTGCGAGGCGGCGACCAGGTTCCAGTACAGCGGGAAGAGCGAGACCAGGGCGGCGAGCCCGAGCAGGACGTAGGTCAGCGGCCCGGCGTGGTGCTGGCGCCCGGCGGACGGACGCCACCGGGTGCGTGTCGTGGATGCGGTGCTCATGGTTCAGCCCCTCCTGCGAGGGTGACGGACGCGGACGACGAGCGCCTGTACGGCGCCCACGGACAGCAGGAGCAGCAGCATCACCCAGGCGATCGCGGAGGCCTGGCCGAGCGCCCCGGTCACCCACCCCTTCTCGTACATCAGCAGGCTGAGCGTCTGAAACTGGTTGCCGCTGCCGCCGCTGACCCCCAGGCTGCCGCCGAACAGCATGGGCTCGCCGAAGAGTTGGGTGGCGCCGATGGTGGACACCACGATGGTGAACAGGATGGTCGGGCGGATCGACGGGATGGTGACGCTGAGGAACTGCCGGGCCCGGGAGGCTCCGTCGAGTGCCGCCGCCTCGTACAGGTCCTGCGGGACGGCCTGCATCGCGGCGAGGTAGATCAGCGCGTTGTAGCCCGTCCAGCGCCAGGTGACGATCACCGAAATGGCGATCTGCGCGGGCCACTTGGAGGATTCCCAGTCCACCGGGTGGAATCCCGCCCAGCCGATCACGGTGTTGATCAGGCCGTAGTCGCTGTTGAACAGCTGGGCGAAGACCAGCGTCGCGGCGGCGATCGAGGTCGCGTACGGCGCGAGCACCGCGACCCGCAGGAAACCCCGGCCGCGCATCTCGTAGTTGAGCAGATGGGCCAGGCCCAGGGCGAGCAGCAGCTGCGGCACGGTGGAGATCACGCCGATGGTGAAGGTGTTGCCGAGCGCGTTCCAGAAGAAGTCGCTGTCCCACAGGGCGGTGTAGTTGCGCAGGCCGAGCCACTGGGCCTCGCCGCCGAGCTCGACCCGGTGCAGGGAGAGCCAGCCGGTGTAGACCAGCGGGAAGAGGCCGAAGGCCGCGAAGCAGAGGAAGAACGGCGCGACGAAGGCGTACGGCGCGGCGCGGACGTCCCAGCGGTACAGCCTGCTGCGCCAACGCGGCCTGATTGATGGGGTGTTGGGGGCGATGAGGTCCACCGTGACTACTTCTGGATCTTGTCGTCGATCAGCTTGTTGACGTTGGCCCACGCCTGCGCGGGATCGGTGCCGCGTTGCTCGATGTCGAGGATGCCGTTGTCGGTGATGAAGGTCTTCACCTGGCCGTCCCAGCGGCTGATCGGGACGGCCTTGATGCCGGCGGCGGCCTCCGAGTAGATCCGGCCGACCGGCGTGTCGCCGAAGAACGGCAGGGTGGCGTTCCGGACGGCGGGGGAGGAGAGGGTCTCCTTGGTGGAGGGGATGTTGCCGTTGACGCCGAAGACCTTCGCGTGCTGCGCGGGCGCGGTCAGCCAGGCCGCGAGCTCGGCGGCCTCCTTGACGTGCGGGCCGGACTTCGGGACGGCCAGGAAGGAACCGCCCCAGTTGCCCGCGACCGGGGCGGGGGCGATGTCCCACTTGCCCTGGTTCTCCTGGCCGGCCTGGTCCTTGATGATCCCGGTCATCCAGCTCGGGCAGGCGACGGTGGCGAACCTGTTGTTCTTGAAGCCCGCGTTCCAGGTGCCCTTCTCGTCGAACTGCCGCAGTTTGGCGGTGAGTCCGCCGGTGGCGGCGCTGGTGGCGACGGACCAGGCCTGCTTCACCCCGGGACTGTTCCGGTAGTCCAACTCGCCCTTGGCGTCCGCGTACTGGACCGGCTCGCTGGAGACGACGGCGTTGAAGAGACCGCTGGCGGAGTCGTGGAACGCGGTGCCCTCGGGGGCCTTCGCCTGGTAGGCGCGCCCGGCTTCGAGGAACTTGTCCCAGCTGCCGGCCCAGAGCGCACCGACCTGCGCGCGGTCGGTCGGCAGTCCGGCCTTGGCGAACAGGTCCTTGTTGTAGCAGATGGCCATCGGGCCGATGTCGGTGCCGAGGCCGATCACCTTGCCGTCCGCCGTGGTGGCCTGCTTCACCTTCCAGTCCAGGAAGGCGCCGAGGTCCGCGCCGCCCGTCTTGCCGAGGTCCGCCCACTTGCCCGCCAGGGCGGGCCCGGTGGCCTCGGCGATGTAACCGACCTCGACGGCCTGGATGTCGGCGAGTCCGCTGTCCCGGGAGAGCCGCAGCTTGAGCGTGTCCCAGTACTTCTGGCCGTCGGCCACGTTGGACTCGACGATCTTGATGCCGGGGTGCAGCTTCTCGTACTCGGCGTAGAGCTTGGCGCCGGTGTCGTTGTCGTAGCCGAAGGATCCGAAGGTGCCGATCCGCAGGGTGACGGTGCCGCTTGCGCCGTCGGCCTTCGTGCCGGTGCCGCCGCTGCCACAGCCGGCCAGGAGGGCGGTGCCCGCGGCCAGGGCGATGAGCGCGGTGAGGCGTCGACGTCTGGTGGTGGTGGTGCCGGTGGTGCGCATTCCACTCTCCTCGTCCGGGGGTGGTGTCGTCCGGGGGTGGTACGTGGGCTCGCCGGTGGTGGCCCATGGAGGCATGGGAGCGCTCCCACGCCATGTCGGAAGGTTCCTGCCTCAGCTGATCCGGTGTCAAGAGGTGAAGTCGAATTGCCCTCAGGCGCACCGCCGTTGGCACGCCACCGTCACTTCCTGAACGCGGCCGAGCCATGGCGGTGCCGCGCCCCGGTGATCTACGATCCTCTGCCAAGCGGGCGCGAGACCGACGGCGGCGACGGAGGGCACGGGGGCAGTGAGCAGACGGCAGACCGGAAGGCCGACCCTGGAGGAGGTCGCGGCCCGGGCCGGGGTCGGGCGCGGCACGGTGTCGCGGGTGATCAACGGCTCGTCGCGGGTGAGTGAACAGGCGAGGGAGGCGGTGGGCCGGGCCATCGCGGAGCTTGGCTACGTGCCCGACCGGGCGGCCCGGGCGCTGGCCGGCAGCCGGACGGACGCGGTCGCGCTGGTCGTACCGGAGACCGAGGCGCGGCTGTTCGCGGAGCCGTACTTCCTGGACATCATCCGTGGGGTGAGTGCCGAACTCGGCGCGGCGGACAAGCAGTTGCTGCTCACGCTGATCCGCACCGAGCAGGAGCGGCAGCGCTTCGAGCAGTACCTCGCCGCGCAGCGGGTGGACGGCGTGCTGCTGGTCTCCGTCCACCGGGACGACCCGCTGCCGGACCAGGTGCGCGCGCTGGGCCTGCCGGCCGTGCTGAACGGGCGCCGTTCGCCGCAGGAGCCGGTGGCGTACGTCGACTCCGACAACGTGGGCGCGGGCCGCTCGGCGGTGGAGCACCTGGCCGGGCGTGGGCGCCGTCGCATCGCCACCATCACCGGCCCGCTGGACATGGACGCCGCGCACGGCCGCTTGGCCGGCTACCGCCAGGGGCTGGCGGCGGCCGGCCTGCCGGCGGACGAACACCTCGTCGCTACCGGTGACTTCACGGAGGACGGCGGCCGCCGGGCGATGCGCGAGCTGCTGGAGCGCTGCCCCGACGTGGACGCGGTGTTCGCCGCCTCCGACCTGATGGCGGTCGGCGCCCTCGCCGTCCTGCGGGCCAGGGGCCTGGACGTGCCCGGCGACGTCGCGCTGGTGGGCGTCGACGACTCGCCGGTGGCCCGCCACCTCGACCCGCCGCTGACCAGCGTCCGCCAGCCGATCGAGGAGATGGGCCGCACGATGGCCGGGCTCCTGCTGCGGCAGATCGCGGGGGAGGACACCGAGCCGTCCCGCCTGGTGCTGCCGACGGAGCTGGTGGTGCGGGAGTCCTCCTGACCGGCCGGCCGTCCGGAGCCGCGCGGGGCTCCGGACGGCCGGGGGTGCTCAACGCCGTGTCACAGCGCCGGGTACGCGTTCTTCAGCAGCTCCTGGAACTGGGCGGAGAACCACTCGCCGGACAGCGGCGCGTCCGGCAGCGCACCGGACATGTGGTTGTTGTTCCTCGGGTTACCGGTGTACGTCGGGTCGCACATCCCGTCGAAGCCCTTGCCGTCGTTGTTCGGGATCTGCTTGCTGGCCCCGTCCGACTCGCCCGGAGGCTTCATCCAGACGTACGCGTCGATGCCCGGCGCCGGGGCAGCCTGCGGCCGTTCGCCGAGGCCCGCGCCCGCCTGGTTGCACCAGTTGCCGGTGTTCAGCCGCCGGTCGTAGCGCCCACCGTCGACATAGGCGTCGACGCTGGTGCGCGGCCCGGGACCGGCCGGCCGGGCGGCGCCGCCCCAGCCGTTGCGCGAGGTGTCGATCAGCATGCCGAGGTTGGGGTCGAAGCCCAGCGAGACCAGCTTGGTGCGCAGCCCCTGCGCGTAGGAGAGCTCGTCGACGTACCGGTTCCAGTCCACCCACTTGGACTGGCGGACGGAGGTGCCGTTGACGCTGTCGTCGATGGTGAAGTTGTCCTCCTTGAGCGCGCTGTAGTTCGCGGTGTTGACGATGAAGCCGTGGACGTTGGCGACGGTGGAGCCCTCGGCGGTCGCCGCCTGCTTAAACAGCTCGGCGGACGCGCCGAGGTTGTCGTCCCAGCCGAGCCAGCCGTGGTGGCCGGCGTCGGCGTAGTTGTAGACGTTGGGGATGGCGCCGAGCTTCTTGAGGGCGTAGCCGATGCCCTTGATGTAGTTGCCGTTGGCCTTCATCACGTCGCAGGTGGGAGTGGCGGTGGCACGCGGCGTGGTGTTGGTGACCAGGTTCGGCAGCGAGTCGAGCTCGACGGTGGTGACGATCCGCAGGCCGGCGTACTTGGGGTCGGCGAGGATGGCCGCGATCGGGTCGATGAACTCCGTCCTGTACCGGTCGATCTCGGTCGGACCGAGTTCGCCGTTGGAGGAGAGGGCGGCGCAGTCCCGGCCGGGCAGGTCGTAGACCACCAGCTGGACGACGAGCTCGCCGCTGCCCTTCTGGCGCAGCGCCTCGTCGAGGTGGGCGCGCAGCCCCATCCTGCCGTTGGCGCCGGCGATGGCGGCGATCCGGTCCAGCCAGATGCCGGTGGGCTGGCCGGCGACCTTGGCGCCGCCGGGCTCGGCGGCGGCGTGCGCGGACCACTCGGGGTTCACGTAGACCTTCGCGCCGGCGTACGGGTTGTCGACGCGGGTGCCGGGCTGGGTGGTGGGTGTGCCCGTCGGGGTGCCCGTGGGCGTGGCCGTGGGAGTGCTCGTCGGCGTGCCGGTGGGAGTGGGGGTCGGCGTCGTGGTGGCGCCGTTGCAGAGCACGCCGTTGAGCTTGAAGGCGGTGGGCACCGGGTTCGTGCCGCTGTAGGAGCCGTTGAAGCCGAAGGAGGTGGAACCGCCGGTCGCCAGGCTGCCGTTGTACGAGACGTTACGGGCGGTGGCGGCGGCCCCGGACTGGCTGATGGTCGCGTTCCAGCCCTGGGTGACCTGCTGGTTGCCGGCGAAGGTCCACTCCAGCGTCCACGAGCTCAGCGGGTCACCGGTGTTGGTGACGACGACGTTGGCGCCGAAGCCGGTGTCCCACTGGTTGGAGACCTGGTAGTCGACCCGGCAGCCGGCCGCGGCGGCGCCGGCCGAGGTGGACAGCACGGTGGCGGTGGCGCCGGTCGCGGTGAGCAGGCCGAGGGCGGCGAGCAGGGCGGTCCGGCTGCTGCGCAACCGGTTGACGGTGGTGTGCGTGTGCGTGGTGCGGGTGGGGGTGGTGCGGCTCATGGTGGGGGTCCCTTTCAGTGTCCGTCGAGGGCGCGCAGGTGGTCGCGCAGTCCGAGGCCGAAGGCGGTGGGAGTGCCGTCGTAGCGGCTGATCAGGGCGGGGCCCGAGGAGCAGTCCCAGGTGTTCCAGGTCCAGCCCAGGTAGGAGAGCCCGCGGTCGTCGGACCACTTCATGACGCGGTCGACGAACGCGTGTCCGCAGGTGTTCTCGCCGATCTCGCCCGCCACGAGCGGGACCCGGGCGGCGACCGGGGCCAGGGTGGAGGTCCAGCAGGCTTCGTCGGCGCAGGAGTTGAAGTTGTAGATGTGCCAGGCGGCGGCCAGATCGCCGGTCGGGTCCGAGGGGGCGTGGGCGAGCCAGCCGCTCAGGTCGTTCGCGTAGGCGATGCCGGGGACGAGCACGACGTTGCGCGAGCCGGTGGCGCGGACGGCGTCGAGGAGGTCCTGCATGCCGGCCACCTCGTAGCCGATGCCCGGGCAGGTGCCGCCGTCGCGCCAGCAGGCCCAGGCCTGCTCGGTGGTGGCGGTGGCCCGGTCCGGGTAGGGCTCGTTGAACAGGTCGAAGACCACCCGGCGGTCGTCCTTGAAGGTGTTCGCCACCGAGGTCCAGAACGCCGGGGCGTAGCGGGCGTCCGGCATCGGCTTCTGGCAGGAGGCGTGCACGTCCGGGCAGCCCGCCGAGTTGCCGGTGTACTGGCCGTACGTCCAGTGGAGTTCGACCACGGGGGTCATCCCGTGCGCGAGGACGCGGGTCACCAGTTCCTTGACGGCGTCGACATAGGCGGCGCCCCGGTACTCGGGCCGGATGTCGTCCAGGCCGAGCCAGCACTCCTCGTTGAGCGTGATCCGGACGGTGTTGGCCTTCCAGTCCGCGATGGCCTGGACGGCGGCGTCGTCCACCGGGCCGTCGAAGATGCCGTGGCCCTGGACGCACATGAACTCACCGCCGGAGCGGTTGACGCCGAGCAGGCGGCGGGTGGCGCCGCTCGGGTCGGTCAACCGGTTGCCGCTGACGCTCAGTTCGGGCGCACCGGTGGTCGGGGCAGGGGTGGTGGTCGGGGTCGGGGTGCTGGTCGGGGTCGGGGTGTCGGTCGGGCCGGGGGATGATCCCGAACCGGTCGAGCAGGCAAGGCCGTTGAGAGTGAACCCGGTCGGGTCGGGGTTGGCGCCGGACCAGGAGGCGATGATGCCGAGGGTGACGCTCGTGCCGGTCCCGAGCGCGCCGTTCCAGCTCTCGTTCGTGGCCGTGACGTCGGTGCCGGACTGGGACCAGGTGGCGCCCCAGCCCTGGGTGAGGTGCTGGCCACCGGTGAAGCGGAAGCCGAGGCTCCAACCACTGCTCGGTGCACCGTTGTTGGTGATGACGACGGAGGCCTGGAAGCCGCCGGCCCACTGGTTGACCGTGGAGTAGTCCACGGAGCAGCCGAACGGAGCGGCAGTGCCCGGGCCCGCACCCGCCGCGGCGGACACGGCACTCACCAGGGCGAGGACCGCGCCGCCGAACAGCGCTGTGAGGGGTGGGGGGTGTCGCATGAGCGACTCCTTGCAGCGAGGACGCGCCGCTCCCGGCACGTCGACTGACGGAATCGCTCCCACTGGTGGGCACTGACCGTAGCGCCAACTGCCGCAAAGGAAAAGAGGAGTTGCCGGGATTGGTGAGCGGAAGTGTTCGACTCTTCAAGCCTCTTGACCGGCTCACGGGGATCCCGCACAGTGGGAGCGCTCCCACTGGTCAAGCACTGTCGTAAGAACGCCGTGCGGCCGTCCACGGCGCGACCGCATCCGGTCGTGGGCGGGGCACGGTGCCCGCGGATCCTGTCACCCCGTGGGAATGTCGGGCCGACCGCTTGAGGGAGGACGAGACGACCGCCCGATGTCGGAGGAGCGGATCAGTGTCCCGTCATGCGCGACCGGACCGTGCTGCGCGCGGTGGCGGCGTCGTCGGCGAGCAGGGCCGTTTCGGCGAGTTCGCGGCACTGCGCGAGGGTGTGGGCGGCCAGCGCCGCCCGCACCTCGGGTAGCGAGGCGGGTGCGGCGGACAGGCTGGTGATCCCGAGGCCGACCAGGACGAGGGCGAGTGCCGGGTCGGCGGCGGCCTCGCCGCAGACGCCGATCGGACGGCCGTGCTCGGCCGCGGATGCGGCGGCGGTGGCGACCAGTCCGAGCAGGGCGGGCTGCCAGGGATCGAGCAGCTCGGCGAGCGTGCCGAGCGTCCGGTCGGCCGCGAAGGCGTACTGGGCCAGGTCGTTGGTGCCGATGCTGAAGAAGTCGCAGAACTCGGCCAGCCGGTCGGTCCGCAGGGCGGCTGCCGGGACCTCGATCATCGCGCCGGCCTGCGGCAGTCCGTGTGCGCGGACCAGGGCGGCGAACTCCGCGGCCTCACGCGGGATCGAGACCATCGGGGCCATCACCCAGACCTGCGCGGTGCTGTCTTCGGCGGCCTCGGCGATCGCGGCGAGCTGGGTCTCCAGGAGCTGTGGGTCGCGGGTGGCCGTCCGCAGACCGCGGACGCCCAGCGCCGGGTTCTCCTCGTCGGTGGAGCTCGCGAAGGGCAGCGGCTTGTCCGCGCCCGCGTCGAGCGTGCGGACGATGACACGGCGGCCGGCGAAGGCCGCGAAGACCTTCCGGTAGGCGGCGGCCTGCTCGGCGCGGCCCGGTGCCTCGATGCGGTCCAGGAAGAGGAACTCGGTGCGGAACAGGCCCACGCCCTCGGCATCGGCGGCGGCCGCGCCGGCCAGTTCGTGGGGCGCGCCGAGGTTGACCAGCAGCGTGACCGGGTGGCCGTCCGCGGTCCGGCCCGGTCCCCGGAATCCGGCCAGCCGCTCGCGGCGACGGCGCTCGTGCTCGCCGGCCCGGTCGACCGCCTCCGGACTCGGATCGGGCTCGACCACGCCGTCCGCGCCGTGCACCAGGACCTGCCGGCCGTCCTGGAGCGCCGCGGCGCCGGCGCAGCCGACCACGGCGGGCAGGCCGAGCGCCTTGGCGAGGATGGCGGTGTGGCTGGTCGGCCCGCCGCGGACGGTGACGAGGGCCAGCACCCGTTCGGGGTCGAGCAGGGCGGTGTCGGCGGGTGCCAGGTCGTCGGCGACCAGGACGTAGGGGTGACCGGGGTCGGGCAGGCCGGGCACGGGCAGACCGAGCAGGTGGGCCACGGCGCGGTCGCGCAGGTCGTCCAGGTCGGCGGTGCGTTCCGCGAAGTACCCGCCGGCGGCGGCCAGCGCGGTGCGGAAGCCGTCGAAGGCGGCGGCGAGCGCGTGGGCGCCGTCGGTGCCCTGCTCGGCGAGGGCGGCCGCCCGGTCGGCGAGGGCCGGGTCGGCGGCCATCATGGCCTGGGCGGCGAGCACCTCGGAGCCGGGGCCGCTCGTGCGGGCGGCGCGCTCGTCCAGGTCGGCGACGACCGCGCCGAGGGCGGCGCGGACGGCCTCGGCCTCGGCCGCGGGGTCGGTGACAGGCCTCGGTGCGGGCAGCGTCGGTGCGGATGCCATCCGGGCGACGGGGCCTGCGGCACTGCCGCGGCCGACGCCGATCCCGCGCATCGGGCGGCTCATGCCGTTGCGTCGAGGTCGGAGGCGAGCAGGTCGGCGAGCGCCTTGAGTGCGTCCTGGGCTCCGTCGCCGGAGGCGGTGAGCTCGAGGGTCTCGCCGCGGCCGGCGGCCAGGGCGAGGACGGAGAGCAGGCTGCGGGCGTCGACCGGGGGCTGGCCCGGGCGGCCGACGGTGACCTTGGCCGGCTGCAGGGCGGCAGCCCGGACGAACTGGGACGCCGGGCGGGCGTGCAGGCCGCTCTCGGTGCCGACGGTGACCTGGATCGAGTGCATCGGGATTCCTCGGGGGACGATCGCCGGTCCGGGTGGGAGCCGGATCGGCGGGAAGTTGGGCACGGTGGCCCGCGCGGAGGGTGAAGCGCGGGCCACCGTGTTCGTGCCCGGGTCTTCGCGGTACGGGGGCAGTGGCGAAGACCGGGCAGTTCGTGGTTTCACGCCCGTTGGCGTGTTGTTTCGATTGGTTCTACGCCCGGTTACCGAGGGATGTCAACACATTCGGGCAGTCCGTCGCTGGCGAACCGGAGGCTGAACGAGCTCTTGCTTTTTCGGTCCGAGCGCGTATGGTCGGGCCTCGTCAGGCATGAACGGACATGAAACGGACGCAAACCCACATGTATGCACCCGAGCGGCAGCAACAGATCCTCCGCCTCGTCCAGGAACTGGGCAGGGTGGACGTGCCGACGCTCGCCGAGGACTTCGGCGTCACGCAGGAGACCATCCGGCGTGACCTGAGCGCTCTGGACCGGGCCGGTCTGCTGCACCGGGTGCACGGCGGCGCGCTGCCCGCCGGCGCCCTGCACCTGGAGCCCGGCCTGGCCGAACGGGACTCCACCGCCGCGGCCGAGAAGGAGCGCATCGCCAAGGCGGCCCTGGCCCTGCTGCCCAGCGAGGGCAGCGTGATCCTGGACGCCGGGACGACCGTCTCCCGGCTGGCCGGCCTGCTGCCCGCCGACTGCGCCCTCACGGTCGTCACCAACGCTCTCCCGGTCGCAGCCCGGCTGGCCGACCATCCGGAGCTCGCCCTCCACCTGGTCGGCGGGCGGCTGCGCCACCGCACGCAGGCCGCCGTCGACGCCTGGGCACTGCGCGACCTGGCCGACATCCACGCCGACGTCGCGGTGGTCGCCACCAACGGCTTCTCCCCGGAGGGGGGCCTTTCGACGCCGGACCTCGCCGAGGCGGCCGTCAAACGGGCCATGCTCGCCGGTGCCCGGCGGGTGGTCCTGGTGGCCGACTCCTCCAAGTACGGCGCCCGCCACTTCGCGCGGTTCGGCTCGCTGGACCAGGTGGACGTACTGGTCACGGACACCGGACTGACCGACGAGCAGGCCGCCGAGATCGAGAACCACGGACCGGAAGTCATCCGCGCATGATCGTCACCATCACCCCGAACCCCAGCCTCGACCGCACCTACGAGCTGGGAACGCTCGCCCTGGGCGAGGTCAACCGAGCCGGGCACGACCGGCTCGACCCGGGCGGCAAGGGCGTCAACGTCTCCCGCGCGCTCACGGTCGCCGGACACCGCACCAGCGCCGTGCTCCCCCTGGGCGGCGCATCCGGGCAGGTGCTCGCCGACCTCCTGCGCCGCCAGGGCATCGACGTCGCGGCGGTCGCGATCTCGGGCGACACCCGGATCAACGTCTCGATCGCCGAGGACGGCGGCAGCCTCACGAAGATCAACGCGGTGGGCCCCGAGCTCAGTGCCGCCGAGTCGGCCGCGCTGCTGGCCCGCGTCCGCGACGCCCAGCACACCGGACAGGGCACCGGGACCGGCGTGGACTGGCTGGCCTGCTGCGGCAGCCTGCCGCGCGGACTGGCGCCCGAGTGGTACGCCGAGCTGGTCGCGCAGGTGCACTCGGGCGGTGCCCGGATCGCGCTGGACACCTCCGGTCCCGCGCTGGTCGCCGCGCTCTCGGCCCGCCCCGACGTGGTCAAGCCCAACCGGGAGGAACTCGCGGAGGCCGTGGGCCGCCGGGTCGCCACCGTCGGCGACGCCGTGGACGCGGCCGGGGAGCTGCGCAGGCGCGGCGCCCAGCAGGTCCTCGCCAGCCTCGGCGCGGACGGGATGCTGTTGATCGCCGAGGAGGGCAGCTGGTACGGCAGCGCACCGGTCGCCGCCGTACGCAGCGACGTGGGCGCGGGCGACGCCTCACTCGCGGGCTTCCTCGGAGCCGGTGGCACCGGCCCCGGGGCACTCGCGGCGGCCTTGGCGCACGGCGCCGCCGCCGTACAACTGCCGGGGAGCGTCATGCCGACCCCGGCGGACCTGGACCCGGCCGCCGTGGTCGTGACAGCGGACATTCCGCTCGAACGACCGCTTCGCGGTTGAGAACGGCCCTCCCGGTGGGAGGGCACCGACGGACGGACGTCGAACGCGGCGCCGGCGCGGCCACTGCGACCCAGCAGGCCGAGCGGGCACCGCGCAGGCGAACGTCCGGCGCCTCCTGCCGGAGGCACCACGCCCGACCGTGTGGGACGGAAGGGCGACCATTCCCGGGGGCAAGGGAACACTCTCAGGCACCAGTCGAAGGACCGACACGATGAGCGACACCAGCGGACTGATCACACCCGCACTCGTTGATCTCCACCTCGCCCCCCAGGACAAGAGCGAAGCGCTTCGCGCCCTCGCCCAGCGGCTGGTCGCCGAGGGCCGGGTCACCGACCTCGACGCCTTCCTCGCCGACGTCGCCGCCCGCGAGGACCAGGCCCCGACCGGGATGGGCGACGGCATCGGCATCCCGCACTGCAGATCACCCCATGTCACGCGACCGAGCCTGGCCTTCGGCCGCAGCGCCAGGGGCGTGGACTTCGACGCCCCGGACGGACGGCCCGCCGACCTGGTCTTCATGATCGCGGCACCGGCCGGCGCGGACGACACCCACCTGCAGATCCTCGCCGCGTTGGCCCGCAGGCTGATGGACCCCGCTTTCACCGGTGCCCTGCGCGACGCCGAGAGCCCGGGCGCGGTCGCGGCCCTGATCAACGGCGAGGAGGCACCGGCGGCTACCCCGCAGCCGGCCGCCGCTCAGGAGCCGGTCACCGCTCAGGAGCCGGTCACCGAGGGCGGGATGCGGCTGGTCGCGGTGACCTCCTGCCCGACCGGCATCGCCCACACCTACATGGCCGCCAAGGCCCTGGAACTGGCTGCCGCCCGGGTCGGCGCGCGGATCCAGGTCGAGACCCAGGGCTCGGCCGGGACGACGCTGCTGGCCCCCGAGGTGATCGCGGCCGCGGACGCGGTGATCTTCGCCCATGACGTCGAGGTCCGGGACCGCGCCCGCTTCGCCGGCAAGCCGACCGTGGACGTGGGCGTGAAGGCTGCCGTCAACCGCGCCGACGACCTCATCGCGCAGGCCGCCGGGCTGGTCGCCGGGGTCGGCAGCGGCGCACGTACCGCCGCAGACCGGGTCGCCGCACCGAAGGCACCGGCGGGCGAGCACTGGGCCCAGCGACTGCGCACCTACCTGATGACGGGCGTCAGTTACATGATTCCCTTCGTCGCGGCCGGTGGACTGTTGATCGCCCTCGCCTTCGCGATCGGCGGCTACCAGATCGCCTCCGCCCCGTCCGTGCTGGGCCACTTCGACTGGACCTCCTCGCACAGCTGGGCGGCGATGCTGTTCCAGACCGGCAAGATCTCCTTCGGCTTCCTGGTCCCGATCCTCTCCGGATACATCGCCTGGGCGATCGCGGACCGGGCAGCACTGGCGGCCGGCATCGCCGGCGGTGCCGTCTCGGTGGCAGTCGGCGCGGGCTTCCTCGGCGGCATGGTGTCAGGCCTGGTCGCGGGCTTCCTGGTGCTGTGGATGATCCGCTGGAACGTGCCGCGGGCGGTCAGGGGCATCATGCCGGTCGTGGTGATCCCGCTGTTGTCGGTGGCGGTGGTCGGCTTCCTGATGTTCGTGGTGGTCGGCTCGCCGATCGCCTCGGCGATGAACGGCCTGACCGACTGGCTGAACGGCCTCTCCGGCTCCAACGCGATCCTGCTCGGTCTGCTGCTCGGCGCGATGATGGCCTTCGACATGGGCGGCCCGCTCAACAAGGTCGCCTACACCTTCGCGGCCGGTGCGCTCACCGCCGCGGGCACCACCCCCGACGCCGGCAGCCTCAAGGTGATGGCTGCCGTGATGGCCGCCGGCATGACCCCGCCGCTCGGCATGGCCCTGGCGACCGTCGTCCGGCGCAAGCTGTTCAGCCCCGAGGAGCGGGAGAACGGCAAGGCTGCCTGGGTGCTCGGCGCGTCGTTCATCACCGAGGGTGCGATCCCGTTCGCGGCGGCCGATCCGCTGCGGGTCATCCCGGCGAACATGGTCGGCAGCATGACCGCCGGTGGCCTGGTGATGGCCTTCGGCTCCACCCTGCGTGCACCGCACGGCGGAATCTGGGTGCTTCCGCTGATCGGCAGCCCGTTCCTGTACCTGATCGCGGTCGCTGCGGGCACGGTGGTCACCACGGCAGTGGTCGTCCTGCTGAAGGGGATGCGCAAGCCCGCCACCTCGGCGGCTCCGGACTCCCTCGCCACCGAGAAGGAGCTGGTCGGCGCCTGACCGACGGCCCGCAAGGTGCCTCCGTGAGGTGCGTCCGGCAGTGATCCGGCGGGCCGGAGTCCGGGCCGGTTCGGGGCGCCCGCTCAGTCGAGCGGGCGCCCCGTTCGCGTCCGCGAAGGGGAGCACGCACAGCCTTCGGCGGCGATCCTCTTGGATCCGGCGGCAGGAACGCGGATCCCATGCGCGAACCGGCAGGCTGCTGTGTGAGCGTGCACGTAGGCCGGAAAGCGGCCCGTGTGCACGCTCACACGGGCCGCTTCCGGAGAAACCGTCCGGCCGTCACCGGCCCGGGGGGAAGCCTCCCCAGACGGACGCGGAGCCACCCGCGGACTGGGCGTCGATGCGGTAGCCGTCGTTCGCGGAGGTGCGCACGCCGGTGGCGTGGTTGTACTGGCCGGCGAACTCGTGCTGCCCGGCCGGGACGGAACGGCCCGGCTTGAGCACCCAGCGGTAGACCAGTGCGCCGCCGGTCTCCTGGACGGTGACGGTGAAGTCGTCGTCGGGCAGGGTCCGCCAGTTGCCGGTGTCGCGCACGTCGCCGGTCTGCGCGACGCGCAGTTCGACCGTGAGCGAGGTGAGCGGCTGGGTGGTCCTGAGGGTGAGGTTGCTCTGGGCCCAGTAGACGCTGCTGTGCGGGTCGACCGACCCCTCCGACCACAGCGGGCCGTTCTGGGCCCGGCTGCTCGCCGACGGGGTCGGGCGAGGGCCGACCGGGGTGCCGGTGGGCGGCGTGGTGGTCGCCGGGGCCGGGGCCGGTGCCGGGGCGGCGGTCGGGGGAGCGGACCGCGTCGGCGTCGACGTGATCGTCGGCGAGGGGGCGGCCGGTGCGGTGGTGGCGGTGTCCGACGGCGGCGGGGTCCGGACGATGGCGGCCACGGCGAGTCCGCCGGTGGCCAGGACGCCGGCGGTGGCGAGGCCCGCGAGCGCGACCCTGGGCCATGACCGCAGGCCCGACCGCGCACGGTGACGGACGGCGGGACCGGCCGCGCCGCGCTGCACGCGGGCCAGCATCCGTGCGGGGTCGGGGTGGTGGGCCTCGGCGGCCTCGCGCAGCTGCCGGGCGATGTGCTCGTTCACCGGTTCCTCCTTCCTGCCGTCAGTTCGCCGACCGCTCGTGCGCCGAGTGCTCTCTCCAGCTCGGCCATCCCCTTTGAGGTCTGGCTCTTCACCGTACCGACCGATATGCCCAGCGCCGCGGCGGTGTCCTTCTCCGAGAGGTCGAAGGCGTGCCGTAGCACCACGCACGCCCGCTTGCGGAACGGTAGCCGGGCGAGCGCCGCACGGACGTCCAGCACGGCGGCCACGTCCGGTCCGTCGGTCTTCTCGGGGCTCCGGGTCCAGAACAGCAGGACGCGGCGCCGTTCGCGGACCGCGCTGCGGATCCGGGCCCGGGCCATGTTGGCGACCACTCCGCGGGCGTAGGCGAGCGGGTGGTCGGCCGCACGGAGCCGGTCCCAGCGTTGCCACAGGGCGAGCAGGGCGTCCGCGGCGAGATCGTCCGCCGCGTCCGTCTCGCCGGTCAGGAGGTGGGCGAGACGGGCGAGTTCGGCGTAGTGGCGTTCGAAGAAGTCGTGGAATTCCGCGGACGTGTCATCGAGGAGCATTTCCCCCGGTCGCCCTCTCCCTGCAATGTGAACGTTAACAGTCGGCATGAGACTAGCAGTGCCCGTTCCCGGGGCGGGGCGGTCCCCGCCCCGGAGGGTCACGCCCGCAGGCCGACAGACGGGCGGCGCGGTCAATGCCGGGCGAACTGCACGCGGGTCGGTTGGACGACGTCCGGCTTCACGGCGAGCCCATCGACGGTCTGCTGCTCGCCGTAGATGTCGGTGACCCTGATCGATCCGCCGCATCCGCTGCCGTCGGGGGAGAGGAAGTAGTTGTAGTCGGTGCGGGACAGCTGCCGCCAGCCGCCGCCGGTCCGCACCTCCAGCGTCGCCACCGGGTTCCGGTGGCCGATCACCTGGATCCCGCACCACCACTGGCTGGACCCGGTCTTGTACCGGATCGACATGGTGTCCGGCGCCGTGACGGGGCTCAGCAGCGTCCAGGTGATCGGGAGCCGGCCCACCGACAGCTCCGCGAGCTTGCCGAAGGCCTCGTGGCTCAGGTCGAGCTGCCCGGGCGCGCAGGGCAGCGGGCACTCGTTGACGATCCGCACCGTGATGCTCGCCCCGTTGGCGGCGCGGACGAGCACGTACGCCCCGCAGGCACTGGACGACTCGTAGTCGGTGTGGTTCATCGCCGCGATCATGAGGTCGCCGGACGGGCCGAACGAGCAGGCGCCGTTGCCGTCGGCCGCGTCGTAGGACGTGGCGACGCCCGGGTAGCTCGACCCCGGCTTGATCCGCCCGGCCGGGGACGTCGTGACCGGTGCCGTGCGGGCACCGCCGGCGGCGGCCGAGGGTGACGCCGTGGCCGTGGTGGTCGACGGTCGCGGCGTGGGGGTGGGCGTGGCCGACGGCGACGGGGTGACGGTGGCCGAGGGCGGGGGGCTGGTGGCCGGCGACGGCGACGCCGAGGGCGTGGCTTCGATCGGGACACCGGTACCGGGCGGAGCGCTCGGCTCGGTGACCGCGACGGAGGCGGCCGCCGGTTGCGCGGCGTCGGGGCCGGGACCGCCCCCGTTCCCCGTGAGGAGCGCGAGGGCCAGGCACACCAGCACGCCGACGGCCGCCACTGCCAACGGAATGCCCACGATCAGTCCTTGCCTTCGCCGCGCCCGCGGGTCGGCGTGCTTCGTTGCCCTCATGCCCATCCAATTCCGGTAGATCGAGTCGACGTTGCACCACTCAGTGGCCGCCGAGGACGGAAAGGTTGCCGGTCCGGCACCGATGGCCCGGCTTCTTTCCGTGGCCGGCCCGCGGGCGGGCGGTGACGGCGCGCCGCCGCCCGCCCGCGGGCCGGCCGGCGAGGTCAGGACTGGTCGCCGTACACCACGCCGCGGCCGTAGCCGCCGAGGTAGACCCGGCCGTAGACGTCGGGGTCGCCGGTGATGACGTTGATGTTGCTGCCGCCGAACTGGTGCTGGTCGTCGTTGATCCGGACCCAGGTCGAGCCGCCGTCGGTGGAGCGGAACAGTGCGATGACGCCCTTCACCTTCCCGCTGAGGTAGAGGGCCTGGTAGCCGGCGCCCGGCGCCGCCTTGCCGAAACCGATGGCGCTCGCCCCCTCCACGCCGTCGAGCTTGCGGAAGCTCGCCCCGCCGTCGGTGGAGTGCCGCAGGCCGTTGCCCCCGCCGGCGATCCACAGGTCTCCGGCGACGCCCGGGACCGCCTTGAGCTGCCCGTCGCCCAGACCGGTTCCGCGGGCGGTGAAGTGCCTCCCGCCGTCGGTGCTCGCGTACAGGGTGCCGCCGCTGAGGGCGTAGAAGGTGGTCGCCGCCGAGCGGTCGGCCACCACGGTCGCGTCCTTGGGCAGGCCGGAGGCCGCCGCCCAGGACGCGCCACGGTTGGTGGAGACGAACGGGACCTGGCCCGCCGGAGCCCACACCACGGTGGCGCCGTCCGCCGAGACGGCCGTGGACCCGCCGCCCGCGTCGGCCACCGGAGCGCTCGGGAACGGGGCCCAACCCGCGCCGCCGTCGGTCGAGTAGGCGCCGTGCTGCTGGCCGCCGAGGCCGACCCGCACCATGAACTCCGGTTTCGCCTGGGCGAAGTCGATACCGGTGGTGTTGGAGAACAGCGGCCCGCTCAGCGCCTTCGCGGGGACCTTGGTCAGGTCGTCGTGCCGGAATCCGCTGACGTCGCCGAGCGCGCTGATCAGCGGGAGGCCCGGCGGCTTGGCCAGCCCGAGCGTGGCGGTCTCCTCCAGGCCCTTGGCCGGGACGGTCCAGTGCGTCGGGCGTCCGCTGTCCGCCGCCGTCACGTCGTTGCTCCCCCACATGCCCGACCCGGTGCCGTAGAGCACGTGCCCGGAGTCGAAGGGGTCGATGGCCAGCGCGCCCATCCAGTGCCCGATGCCGGTACCCACGTACGGCGCCGCGGAGTTGTCCCGCTCCGAGGTCGCGCCGAGTGCCTTCCAGGTGGCGCCGCCGTCGGTCGAGCGGTAGAGCTCGTCGGAGGGCCACCAGCGGTCCAGCGTGGTGACCATCACCGTCGACGGGTGCTGCGGGTCGACCGCCAGCCCGGCGAAGCCGTAACTGCCGCTGGACGGCGAGACGTTCTTCCAGGCTCCGGTGGACGGCGTGTACTTCCACACCGATCCGGCCGTCACCCCGTTCGGGCCGGGCGCGTTGGTGTACGTCAGGTAGAACGAGCCGTCGCCGGACAGCACGCCGTGCTGCGGCAGTTGCCCCGTGGGCTGGCCGGTGACGGCCTGCCAGGTGGTGCCGCCGTCGGTGGAGCGGTACAGCGAGGTGGACTTGTCGGCCACGCCGACGTAGATCGTCCGGCTGCCGGACGGGCCGAAGGTCACGAAGGACAGGCCGACCCCGCTGCTCGCACCGTCCTTGACGGGGAAGCCGCCGACCTGGCTCCAGGTCGCGCCGTAGTCGGTGCTGCGCCACAGGCCGTTCTTGCGGGTGCCGAGGTAGAGCGTGCCGTGGTTGTCGGGGTCCACCACCAGTCGCTCGCCCATGGACCGGCCGTCCTCGTTGCCGCCGAGCTTGAACGGCAGGTCGGTGCGCTGGAACGTCCGGCCCTGGTCGGTGGAGCGCAGGATCGCGCCGTTGCCCGCCCAGTCGTTGGTGTAGGTGCCGCTCGCGAGGTACAGGCGGTTCGGGTCGACCGGGTCGGTGGCCAGGCTCTCGATCCCCAGCAGGTTCCAGTCCGCCCCGCCGATCCAGTCGGTCAGTGAGGTCCACCGTCCGGCGGCCGCGTCCCAGCGGTACGCGCCGCCGATGTCGGTCCGGGCGTACAGCAGGTCCTTGCGGGCGGGGTTGAAGACCAGTCCGGTGACGAACCCGCCGCCGACGATCTGCGCGTTGTGCCAGGTGTACCCGCCCGTACCGGACACCTTCACCAGCTTCCACTGCTGGTTGGTGGCGCCCCGGTCCGCGTACTGGATGAGCGGGACGCCCTCGTCCTTGCCACCGCCCCACACGTCCAGCACCATGCCACTGGCGCGGGAGACGAACTTCACCGCGCCGTCCCCCGCGTCCGCCATCCGCCACTGCTGCGCGGCGGAGGCGTGGTCGCTCTGCTGCTCGACGGCGGCGGTGGACTGCGCGGAGTCACCGCGCACCCCGAGGACCTTGCGGCTGCTGCGGTTCTCCAGTTCGTAGTAGCCGTCCGCCGCCAGCCGCAGCCGCCACTGCTGGCTCACTGCCCCGGCCACGCGGTTCATCTGCCGGGCCCAGGCGCCGTCGGCGGCGTCCGCACCGGGCACGTCCAGGGCCTTGTCGCTGCGGACGGACACCAGCGTGTAGTAGGCGTCGGGGTCCACCGAGGCGGCCTTCGAGTCGGCCTGCACGAACAGCAGGTACGGGCCGAGCACCCCGGGCACGCCCAGCGCCAGGCCCAGCGTGGTCCAGCGCCGACGGTGGCGCCCACGGGGACGCCGCACGCCACCGGCCGCGCGGGTGCGCCGGCCACGGCCGTCCGCGGTGGGATCCGTCTCGTTCATGGGTGCTACTCCTTGCTTCGGCCCCGCTGACGCACACCCGTCTGGTCGGGGTGCGCGCCGGCGGTCGGCGGTGGGATCGGACGATCCGTGGGCGTGACGCCCTCGGTGTCGCCTGTCAGTTGCCGCCGTCGCGGGGGAGGTTGCCGCCCGTTCGGAAATTTTTCGGCCGAGCCGTGAGCGGGAGGCACGGGAGCACCTCCCGAGGGCGCGCGTCCGGGTGGCGGCTTTCCAGAGCGGAAGGCTCCCTGCCGTTCGAGGCAACAGGATGTTAACGAGATCGGCACAACTTGCGCCCGGAACGCGTCTTTACTCTTCTCATGGCCGTGCTTTACTCGCTCTTGACGCACCATCAGGCCGCCCGAGCGGCACCGATGGCGACGCGGCCCAGCGGCGTGCCGCGCCCGTCGTGCTGACGCACCCTTCCGCCTGGAACGCACGTTTCCGAGGCACCGCCCCGTCCATCGCTCCTCCGGCCGAAACCGCAGGGGTCACGAAGGAGGCACAAACCCCATGGATCCGCTCATCGACCGGGCCCGGGCCTTCCCGCAGCGCGCCGGCGACACCGGCCGGGAACTCACCGGCCTCGCCGCCGGCCAGGCACCCCAGGCCCTCTTCATCACCTGCTCGGACTCGCGCGTGGTGCCCGCGCTGATCACCAACGCCGACCCCGGCGACCTCTTCGAGCTCCGCACCGCCGGCAACATCGTCCCCGCCTACCGGGACGAGCTCGCCTCGGGCGAGGCCGCCACCATCGAGTACGCCGTCGAGGTGCTCGGCGTCCGCGACATCGTGGTCTGCGGCCACTCGCACTGCGGTGCCGTCGGCGCCGTGGTCCGCGGCGAGGACCTCAGCGTCGTTCCCGCCGTCCGTGCCTGGTTGCGCCAGGCCGACCGGGCCGACCTGGGCGCGGACGGCGCGGACGTGTTCGATCCCACGGTCGCCGGGCCCGTGCAGCGCCACGTCCTCACCCAGCTGGACCGGCTGCGCGGCTACCCGGCCGTCGCGCGGCGGCTGCGCGAGGGCGGGATCCGGCTGCACGGCTGGTTCTACGAGATCCACACCGGGCTGGTGCTCGCCCACCGGCCCGACAGCAACCTCTTCCTGCCGCTGTGAGTTCGCGTGAGTCCGCTGTGAAGCCGCTGCGAATCGGGGTGCCCCGTCGGTGATCCACGGCCCCCAGCCCAGCAAAGCCCGCGCCCCGCGGCGCCACCACCACCCTCCGGACCGACACCGTCCGCACCGCTACTCTCCCGAGGACCCGATGACCCGTCGTCCCGCCCTTCGGCTGAGCACTCTGCGCTCTGACCTCCCCGCTTCCATCGTCGTCTTCCTGGTCGCGCTCCCGCTCTGCGTGGGCGTCGCCGTCGCCTCCGGTGCACCGGCCGAACTCGGCCTGATCACCGGCATCGTGGGCGGCCTGGTGACCGGGCTGATGCCCGGCAGCAGCCTCCAGGTGTCCGGCCCCGCCGCTGGCCTGACCGTGCTGGTCTTCGCCGCCGTCCAGGAACACGGCCTCGCCACCCTCGGCGTCATCACCGCCGTGGCCGGCCTGCTCCAACTCGCCATGGGCGCGGCCCGACTCGGCCGACTGTTCCGGGCGATATCCGTCTCCGTCGTCCACGGCATGCTCGCCGGGATCGGTCTCGTCCTGATCGCCGGTCAGCTCTACGCCTTGGCAGACGCCAAGGGACCGGCCGACGGCCTCGCCAAACTGGCCGGCCTCCCGGGCCTGGCCGCCGATGTCGCCAGGAGCCCGCAGGCCCTCGCCGCCGCCGCGATCGGCGCCGCGACGGTGGCGGTCCTGCTGCTCTGGACGCGTCTGCCCGCCCGGGTCCGGAGGGTGCCCGCACCGCTCGCCGCCGTCGCCGCCGCGACGGCCGTCACCGCGCTGTTCGACCTGCCCGTCGCCCGGGTCCGGGTGGCCGGTCTCGCGGGGGTGGTCCACCTGCCCGGCGGCTCCGAACTCGCGGCGCTCGGCAGCCTCGGCGTCCTCGGCACGGCGCTCGCGTTCGCACTGATCGCCTCGGCCGAGAGCCTGTTCAGCGCCGCGGCCGTCGACCGCCTGCACGACGGCCCGCGCACGGACTACGACCGCGAGCTGCTCGCGCAGGGCGTCGGCAACACCGTCTGCGGAATCCTCGGCGCGCTCCCGATGACCGCCGTGATCGTCCGCAGTGCTGCCAACGTGCAGGCCGGCGCCCGCACCAAGGCCTCTCGGGTCCTGCACGGACTGTGGCTGCTGCTCTTCGCCGCACTGTTCCCGGCCGCGCTCTCCGCCATCCCGCTCGCCGCCCTGGCCGGCGTCCTGGTGCACGCCGGCGCCAAGCTGGTCCCGGTCCGCACGCTGCGCCCGCTCTGGCGGGCCGATCGCGGCGAAGCGGCGATCCTGACGGTCACCGCCCTGACCATCGTGGTGACCAACCTGCTCGAGGGCGTGCTGCTCGGCCTGCTCCTCGCGGTGCTCAAGAGTGCCTGGGACACCTCGCACCTCCACATCGCGGTCGTCGATCCGGCCGACGGTGCCGTGCGCGTGACCCTGCACGGCAACGCCACCTTCCTTCGGCTGCCCCGGCTGCTGGAGACCCTGGAGTCCCTGGAGGAACTGCCCGCCGACCGGCCCGTCCGGCTCGACCTCTCCGGCGTGCGCCACCTCGACCACGCCTGCCGCACCGCCCTGGAGCAGTGGCAGGAGCGCCACAACCGCAGCGGCTCCGCCGAGTTGGTCGGGCTCCCGGTAGCGGTGGCCTGACCGGTCCGGCGCCCGGGCGGTCGGCAGGTTTCCGCGCTCGGGGATCGCCCTGGCCCCGTCGGTTCCCGCCTTCCGCACCGGACTCCGGAACCTCTCTTGCGCGCAGAGGACCGCATGGAGAGAGGTCTGCGCGGAGAGGCGGGCGGAGGGGAGACCGCTCACCGATCCGATCCTGATCCGAACGCGCTGAGTGCCGAACCCCTCACCGCTCGCTGTCGCCGTGCGGGCAGCGGGACAGTGATCTCGGCATTCACCTCCGTGGCGCGGATGTGAGCGTTAACTTGGCAATGTAGACAGATGTGAGCACCCTGCGTGGCTGGTATGAAGGGAGCCGCCCTTTGAACCGAGGGTGACGAATTGGCCTGGACCTGGTCGCGTACTGTGGTCGACAGCGCCGAGGAGGGGACTGCGAGTGGGAACCGAGAGTGCCGGGACGGAACAGCGCCAGCCCGTGATGTCGGACGTGGCGAAGCTGGCGGGGGTGTCCCATCAGACGGTGTCCCGGGTGCTCAACGGTGCCCCGCACGTGCGGCCCGGCACCCGGGACCGGGTGCTGGCGGCCATACGGGAGCTGGACTACCGGCCCAACTCCGCCGCCCGCGCGCTGGTCACCCGTCGCTCGCAGACTCTCGGCGTGGTGAGCTTCGACTCGACGCTCTATGGCCCGGCCTCGATGCTGGACGGCATCGAGCGGGCCGCGCGCAGCGCCGGCTACTTCGTGAGCGTGGCCAGTCTGCGTTCCCTGGACGGCCGGTCGGTCCAGGAGGCCGTGGACCGGCTGCGCGACCAGGGCGTGGAGGGCGTCGTCGTGATCGCGCCGCAGACCTCCGCCGTCAGTGCGGTCGCTCGGCTCTCCAGCTCGGTGCCGATCGTGGCGGTCGGGTCCGGCAACCAGACCCGGGTGCCCATGGTGTCGGTGGGCAACCGCTTCGGTGCCGGGGAGGCCACCGGGCACCTGCTCGACCTGGGGCACCGTACCGTGCACCACCTGGCGGGGCCGGCCAACTGGGTGGAGAGCCAGGACCGCGAGGAGGGCTGGCGCCTCACGCTGCAGGCGGCCGGAGCCCCCGTGCCGGACGTGGAACGCGGCGACTGGAGCGCCCGCTCGGGCTACCAGGCGGGACTGCGGATCGCGCAACTCCCCGACGTCACCGCCGTCTTCTGCGCCAACGACCACATGGCCCTCGGCCTGCTGCGCGCCCTGCACGAGGCCGGCCGGTCGGTCCCCGACGAGATCAGCGTGGTGGGCTTCGACGACATCCCCGAGGCCGCCTACTTCATCCCGCCGCTGAGCACCGTGCGCCAGGACTTCGGCGAACTCGGCCGCCGCGCCCTGGAACTGCTCGTTGGGGAGTTGGAGAGCACCGCCCCCTCGCCGACCCATGCGCAGATCACCCCGGAGCTCGTGCTGCGCCGCAGCGCGGGCCCGGCCCTCCGACGGTGAACCGGTAGCCGATCCGCAGCGGCCCCGATCACCCGGATTGCGGGCTCCGGTCGCGGACCTGCCTTGACAGCATCTTTGTTAGCGCTAACAATCATCGTGAGCGTTGACGCCAACGCCCTTCCCACTCCGTCGGCCAGGCCACCGCATCCCGCTTCCGTTTGCCTGGCCGACGGCCACTCGTTCCGCCCTTCAGAGGGAGAGGTGGCGGAACGGAGCCTGTCGCCGGTGTGCTCTGCCCTGCCCCGGCCGACGACCGCACCGGCGACAGGCCACCCTGCAGACTCCCCACCAAGGACGAGGAAGTGATCGACGACCTCGCCTCATCCTGAACCCCTCATCCCGAACTCCTTTCCCGCACCCCGTTGAACGGAGAGCAGCCCGTGCCCAGAGACGTACTCGTCTCCCCCGGCGACCTGATGGTGGCCCAGGAGGTCGCCGGGGTCATGCCGGACGGCCGGCGCATCACCCGCTGGACGTTCGGCTCCCGGGCCGGGGTGACGGCGGAGGTGCTCAGCCTGGGCGCCCGCCTCCAAGCCCTGAACGCGCCGGACCGGGCCGGGCGGACGGCCAATGTGGTCCTCGGCGGCGGAAGCATCGAGGACCTGCTCGGCCAAGCGTCGTACCTCGGCGCGACCGTCGGCCGCTATGCCAACCGGATCGCGCGCGGTGTGTTGCCCCTCGACGGCGCGACGTACCGGCTGGCCACCCAGCTCACCGGGCACACCCTGCACGGTGGTCCGGACGGCTTCGCCACCCGCCTCTGGGACGGCGTTCCGGTCCGGGCGGACCGGCAGGTCGGCGTCCGTTTCCGCCTGCGCAGCCCCGCCGGGGACCAGGGGTTCCCGGGGGCCGTCACCGCCGAGGTGACGTACCTGCTCGATTCCGGTGGCGAGCTCTCGATCACCTACCAGGCGGCCACCGACGCGCCGACGGTCGTCAACCTCACCAACCACGCGTACTTCAACCTGGCCGGCGAGGGCCGCGGAACGGTGCTCGACCACCTGCTCCGCGTCGAGGCCGCCGGGTACCTCCCGGTGGACGGCGACCTGATCCCGCTCGGCCCGGTCGAGCCGGTCGCCGGCACTCCGTTCGACCTGCGCCGCGCCCGGCGGATCGGTACCTGCATCACTGCGGAGAACCCCCAACTCCTGGCGGCCGGAGGCGGGTTCGACCACAACTGGGTGCTCGGCGGCACGGGGTTCCGCCGGGCCGCCCTGCTGAGCCACCCGGTGAGCGGCCGGCACGTCGAGTGCCTGACCACGGAGCCGGGGCTCCAGGTCTACACCGGGAACCACTTCGACGGCTCGCTGACCGGTCGATCCGGCCGCCGGTACGCCGCGCACGCGGGCATCGCGTTGGAGACCCAGCACTTCCCGGACTCGCCCAACCGGCCCGACTACCCCTCCACCCTGCTGCGCCCGGGGGAGAAGTACCGGTCGAGGACGGTGTACCGCTTCTCGGCCCAGTAGTGGCGCGGCCGCCGAGCGGTGGAGGGGCGGTGGGCCCGGCGGGGCCCATCGCCCCTCCACCTTTTCCGTCCTCAGCCGGCGACGAAGACCCGCACATCCCAGGCGCCGAGGGAGACCGACCCGCCGACGGGCACCGAGGCGCCGCCCAGCACGTTGGTCAGGTCCACCGGGGCCTGGGCGCGGGTGGGCTGCCAACTCCAGTTGTGCACCACGTGGACGCGGCGCCCGTCCGGGGCCGTCCCGGTGGTCGCGGTGACGGACGCGGGCAGGTCACGCCAGCCACTGGCGGCGGCGGGGGCCAGCCAGGCGGCCAGCGTCCGGGCCAGGTCGCGTCCGGGCACCGTGCCCACGCAGGTCACCCGGCCGGCACCGTGGGCGCGGGTGGTGACGGCGGACCAGCGGCCGAAGTGCGGGTGGTCGTACCCGGCCAGCACGGTGGCATCGGTGGCGGTGAGGCCCTCCACCCACCGGGTCGCGGTCGTGCCCGACGGAAGCGCCAGCGCACTGCCGGGTACGGCGCGCAGCGGGAGGTCCGCGGGCAGGTTGCTGAACTCGTCGTACCAGGCGCCCGCGGCTGCCGTCAGGCGTGGCGGGGCGGTCTCGTGGCGGGCCCGGGCCTCGTGGTCGGCGTAGCCGGTGCGGGGGCCGAGCACGAGGTGGCCGCCGGCCTCGGCGTAGGCCGCGAACCAGTCCAGCAGCGAGTCCTCGGCGAGGTACAGCCCGGGGACGATCAGGACGGGGTGGCGCCGGGCGGCCACGTCGGGTGCCACGCCGTGGCGCTCCCCCCGGGCGTCGTGCAGCTGGCGGGCGTGCAGGATCCGCACCTGGCGGCCGGCCTCGAAGGCGCCGCGGTAGAACGGGTCGAAGACGCGGTGGTAGGAGGCCGGGTCGGGGCTGCCGTCCGGCTTCGCGAGGGGCGGGTACTTCTGCATCAGCCACTTGCTGGGCATCGAGTAGACCATGGTGATGTCGGCGTCCGGGTCGAGTCCGGCGACCAGCGCCCCCGCCGTCTCGAACTCGGCTCCCAGGCGGGCGAGTTCGGCGTACACCCGGCCGGGCCTGCCGCTGTGCGGCAGAATGCCGCCCCAGTACGTCTCGGCGCCGAAGCGCAGGGTGTGCCAGTGCCAGTACTCGATCATCCGCGCGCCGCGCGAGACCAGGGCCCAGGCGGCCTGCCGCCACTGGCCGTCGAAGGCCGGCCGGTTCTCCGAAGTGCCGCTGATGGCCTGGGCGTTGGTCTCGGTGACCAGGAACGGCTCCTGGCGGGAGGAGAAGATCCGGTCGGCGCTCTGGTACAGCGCCCACACGCCGGCGGTCTTCCACCACTGCTCGTGGTCCTCGGGCGTGGGGTCGGGCAGTGCGAGGGCGTCCTGCATGTCGTAGTACGGGTTGCCCGCGGTGACGTCCAGGGCGTCGGTGATCTCGTCGTCCTCCAGCGCCGGGTGGTTGTAGGCGAGGCAGGTGGTGACGAACTGGTCGGGCCGGGCGTACTCACGGGTGATGTCGGCCTGCCAGGCGACGAACTCGGTGGTCTGGCGGGCCTGGAACGCCCGCCAGGCGACGTCGTACTGCGGCTGCTGGTTGTCGTCGGGTCGCCACAGGTCGGCCCAGGTGGAGAGCCGGTGCGACCAGTAGACCAGGCCCCACTCCCGGTTGAGGGTCTCCACGTCGCCGTAGGTGTGCCGCAGGTGGTCGACGAAGCGCTGGAACACGCCGTGGTTGTGCGGCAGGCGCAGACCGGGCTCGTTGTCCACCTGGAAGCCGATGACGGCGGGGTGCGAGGCGTGGCGGGCGAGGATCGCCCGGGTGACGCGTTCGGCGTGGTGGCGGAAGGCGGGGTGGGAGAAGTCGGCCTCCTGGCGGGCTCCCCAGCCCATCGGCCGGCCGGTCGCCTGCTCGGTGACGATCTCCGGGTACTGCCGGGACAGCCACGGCGGCACGGCGTACGTGGGGGTGCCGAGGACGACGGAGATACCGCGCTCGTGGGCGCCGTCGAGCACCGGCGTCAGCCAGTCCAGCTCGAACCGGCCGCTCTCGGGCTCCCAGGTGGACCAGACGGACTCGCCGACCCGGATGACGGTGAACTTCGCCTCCGTCATCAGGTCGAGGTCTTCCTTGAGCCGCTCGTACGGCTGGTACTCGTGGTAGTAGGCCGCGCCGAACAGGACGCGCGGGGGCAGCGGGACCATGGGTTCACCTCGGGACGTGAGGAACTCCGGCCGCCGAGGGGCCGACGGCCGGGGTGGGGAGGGCGGGGTGGACAGGACGGGGCGGGCAGGACGGTTGATCAGGCGGTGGTGCCGGTCACCGTGTGCGTTGGCGTCGTACATGGGAACGAAGGCATGGCCGAACCGAGTTCGGCTCGCGGTCGCCCGGGCCGGTCTCCGGCTCCAGGGCGTCGTGGCCCCGGCGGATCGTCTCGCGTGGGTCGCTCAGGGACGCTTCCTCGGTGGGGCGGGGGAGACGCGGGGCGCGTTCAGCGCGCGCGCAGGACCGCGCAGCCGCCGGGGGCCAGTTCGTCGACGGTGCCGTCGGTGAGCAGGTCGTGGCCCGGCCGGGGCAGCGGCACGGCGTCGGAGCGGTGGTTGAGCAGCAGGTGCCAGCCCCGGCCGTCCGGGGCGTGCCGGGTGACGGCTTCGACGCCGGCCGGCAGGCCGGGCAGCTCCGGGACGACCCCGGCCTCCGCCAGCAGACGGCCGATCAGGGCGGCGTACCCGGGGTCGTCCAGGCGGGCGGAGAGGTACCAGCCCCGGCCGGAACCGAACCGGTGGCGGGTCAGGGCCGGGCTTCCGGCGAGCATGCCCTCGGTGTAGGCGGCGAGCGCCTCGGCGCCCTCGGTGCGCAGGGACTCGCTCCAGGAGGTGGCCGTCGAGCCGTCGGACAGCGCGATCTCCTCGCCCTTCCGCAGCGGACGGTGCTCCTCGACCCGGATGCCGAGGGCCTCGCGCAGCGGTGCGGCCGGGTAGCCGCCGAGCCGGGCGTGGAGGCGTGCGTCGACGGTGCCGCCGAAGTGCTGGACGAGCAGGGTGCCGCCGGCGGCGACGTAGCGGCGCAGGTTCTCGGCGCCCGCGTCGGTGAGCAGGAACAGGGCCGGGGCGAGGACGACCCGGTAGCGGCTCAGGTCGTGTTCGGGGTGGGCGAAGTCGACCGTCCGGCCGGCGTCCCACAGTGCCCGGTGGGCGCGGCGCAGTGCGGCGAGGTAGTCGAGCTCGCAGGACGGGAGCCCGTCGACGTTCATCGCCCACCAGGCGTCGGAGTCGTGCAGGACGGCGACCTCGGCCCGGACGGTGGAGCCGGCGAGTTCGCCGAGCCGGGCGATGGCCTCCCCGGTCGCCGTGACCTCGCGGAAGGTGCGGCTGTCCGGCCCGGCGTGCGGGACCATCGACGAGTGCCACTGCTCGGCGCCGGCCCGGGACTGGCGCCACTGGAAGAACAGGGCGCCCTCCGCGCCGCGGGCGATGTGGGCGAGCGAGTGGCGCAGGATCTCACCCGGTTCCTTGGCGAGCACGCGGCCGCCGGCGTAGACGGTGTTGGTGCCCTGTTCCATCAGCAGCCAGGGGGCGCCGCCGGCGAAGGAGCGGGCCCGGTCGGCGTCGAAGGCGGCCTGGGCGGCGGCGTCGATGCCGGGGGCGGTGGGGTAGTGGTTGACGGAGACCAGGTCGACCTCGCGGCCGAAGGCCCACAGGTCCAGGTTCTGGTAGCCGGGCAGCATGAGGTTGGTCGTCACCGGGCGGTCGCTGTGGGCGCGGATCGCGTCGCGCTGCTCGCGGTAGGCGGCGAGGGTCTCGTCGGACCAGAAGCGGCTGTAGTCCAGCGCCTGGCCGGGGTTCTTGTGCCACTGGGTGGCGCGCGGCGGCAGGATCTGCTCCCAGGAGCTGTAGCCCTGGCTCCAGAAGGCCGTCCCCCAGGCCTCGTTGAGGGCGTCGAGGGAGCCGTGGCGGGCGCGCAGCCAGACCCGGAAAGCGGCCGCGGCGTGGTCGCAGTAGCAGAGGGTCGCGTACTCGTTGTGCACGTGCCACAGGGCGAGCGCCGGGTGGTCGCCGTAGCGTTCGGCGAGGGCGCCGGCGATGCGGCGGGCGGCCCGGCGGTAGGCGGGCGCGGCGAGGCAGTAGGTGTCCCGGCTGCCGTGGGTCAGGCGGGCGCCGTCGGGGCGGACCGTCAGGGCGTCCGGGTGGGCCAGGCTGAACCAGGGCGGCGGGGAGGCGGTGGGGGTGGCCAGGTCGACGGCGACGCCGGCCGCGTGCAGCCGGTCGAGGTGGGCGTCGAGCCAGTCGAAGTCGTAGCGGCCCTCCTCGGGCTCCGTCAGGGCCCAGGAGAAGACGCCGACGGTGGCGAGGTTGACCCGCGCCCGGCGCATCAGCTCGTCGTCCTGCTTCCACACCTCCGCGTCCCACTGCTCGGGGCTGTAGTCCCCGCCGTAGGCGAGGCCGCCGAGGCGGTCGGTGAGCCGGCGGATGTCCATCTGGGAACCGTCCCTCTCGTCGTGGTGTCAACTTCGGTGCGGCGCCGGGGCGGTGCTTTCGCGGACCATCAGCTCCGGCGGCATCAGGAGGAGCCGGTCCTCCGGATCGTCGCCCGCGGCGCGCGCGGCGATCCTGGCCATGACCTGCTCGACGGCGACCTGCCCGAGGTCCTTCCGGGGGCTGGTCACGGAGGTGAGCCGGGGAGAGTGCTGCTCGGCCAGCGGGTCGGGGCAGATGGCGATGACGGAGGCGTCCTCCGGCACGGTTCGCCCGCCGGCGCGCAGCAGGCTCAGCAGCGGGCCGATCGCGGCCTCGTTCTGCACGACGAAGCCGGTGGTGTCCGGGCGGTCCGCGAGGATCCGGGCCAGGGTGCCGGCGGTGCTCTCGTAGGTGCCTTCGCACGGGCGGTGGAGGAAGCGCAGGCCGCGTCGTTCGGCGCGGGCGCGGAAGCCGGTCAGGGTGCGCTCGGCGTAGCCGGCGTGCCGTCGGTAGACGCCGCTGCTGTAACCGATGAAGGCGATGTCGCGGTGGCCGAGGTCGGCCAGGTGGTCGGCGCACAGGGCGCCGGCGGTGGCGAAGTCGTGGTCGACGCAGGAGAGTCCGGCGGGGTCGTCGGGCAGGCCGATGAGGGCGGCCGGGATGTCCTCGGCCCGCAGGACCGGGACGCGGTCGTCGTCCAGCCGCACGTCCATCAGGATGACGCCGTCGGCGAGTCCGGTGGCGGCGACCCGGCGGACGCCTTCGGGCCCTTCGTCGTTGGTGAGCAGCAGGACGTCGTAGCCGTGTTCGCGGGCCGCCACGGTGACCGCGATGGCGATCTCCATCATCGTGGGCACGTGCACCTCGGGGTGGAGCGGCACCACCAGGGCGATGATGTGCGAACGCTTGCCGGCCAGGGCCCGGGCACCCGCGTTGGGGTGGTAGCCGAGGTCCGTGATGGCCTGTTCGACGCGGATCCTGGTCTCGTCGGAGATCGGGCGCTTGCCGCTGAGGGCGTAGCTGACCGTGCTGGACGAGACGCCGGCGTGCCTGGCCACATCGGCGAGTGTCACCATCGCTCTGGTTCCTTCGTGTCGGTTCCGGTGGGGAGCGGTCCCGGCCGTGCGCCGGGGAGGTCCGCGCGGGACCGCTCCGGGTCCGTGGGGCCCGGCTGGCCCGGGCGGACGGCTCAGCCCTTGATCGCGCCGATGAGGACACCGGTACGCAGGTGCTTCTGCACGAACGGGTACACGATCACCAGTGGTACCAGGGTGAGGACCACGACCGCCATCTGCAGCGACAGCTCATGGTGGCGTGGCCCCTCTCCGTCGCAGCCTCGGAAGCGTCGAAGCGCTTGGATGTTTCGCCGAGACTAACCACGCGTTACCGGTTGAGCAAGAGGCTGAACAAATGCAAAATCGGTTGCGCTCGGGGGAGTTGACAGTCACTTCGGAGCCTGTCAACGTCGAAGCGCTTCGATGAACGACGCCGAGCCCAGCCCGCCCGAGGGGTATTCCACGTGAGTTCCGTGCCCGCGTCCGCAGCCGGCCTGCCCGGTTTCCGCAATCCCACGCTTCCCCTGCGCAAGCGTGTCGACGACCTGCTCCACCGGCTCACGCTCGACGAACGGCTCGCGATGCTGCACCAGTACGCGCCCGCCGTGCCGCGCCTGGGCGTCGCCCCCTTCCGCACCGGAAGTGAGGGCCTGCACGGGGTCTCCTGGCTC
Source organism: Kitasatospora sp. NPDC034023 (assembly GCF_055575795.1). NCBI lineage: Bacteria > Bacillati > Actinomycetota > Actinomycetes > Kitasatosporales > Streptomycetaceae > Kitasatospora > Kitasatospora sp. NPDC034023. The sequence continues at coordinate 50,373 of NZ_JBVIRY010000010.1, read as the reverse complement.
GGGGTGGCGACGGTCTTCCCGCAGGCCGTCGGCCTCGGCGCCAGCTGGGACGAGGACCTGGTGCGCGAGGTCGCCGAGGCGGTCTCGACCGAACTGCGCGCCTTCCACTACCACCGCCCGCCGGCGATCGGCACCACCGAACGCGGGGCGAACTCCCTGCAGGCCTGGGCCCCCGTGCTCAACCTGCTGCGCGACCCGCGCTGGGGGCGCAACGAGGAGGGCTACTCCGAGGACCCGGTGCACACCGCCCGGGTCGGCGAGGCGTTCTGCCGGGGCCTCGCCGGCGACCACCCGACCTACCTGCGCACCGCCCCCGTGCTCAAGCACTTCCTCGCCTACAACAACGAGGACGACCGCTGCACCACCTCCTCCTCGCTACGCCCCCGCGTGCTCCACGAGTACGACCTCGCCGCCTTCCGCCCGGTCGTCGCCTCCGGCGCCGCGACCGGCGCGATGGCCGCCTACAACCTGGTCAACGGCCGACCCTGCCACGTCAGCCCGCTGATCGAGGCGGAGCTGCGCCGCTGGGCCGAGCCCACCGGCCACGAGCTGTTCGTGGTCAGCGACGCCGAGGGCCCCTCCAACCTGGTCGACCCGGAGCACTACTTCGACGACCACGCCGAGTCCCACGCGGCCGCGCTGAAGGCCGGCATCGACAGCTTCACCGACCATGGCGAGGACAGCGCGACTCCGGTCGGCCGGCTGCGCGAAGCGCTGGAACGCGGACTGATCGACGAGGCCGACGTGGACCGCGCGGTCCGGCGGCAGCTCGAACTGCGCTTCCGCCTCGGCGAGTTCGACCCCGAGCTGGACCCCTACGCCGACACCGGACCCGAGGTGATCGACTGCCCCGAGCACCGCGACCTGGCCCGGCAGGCCGCGACCGAGTCGACGGTGCTGCTCAAGAACGACGGCCTGCTGCCGCTCGACCCGGCCCGCACGCCGCGGATCGCTGTCATCGGCCCGCTTTCCGACACGCTCTTCGAGGACTGGTACAGCGGCACCATGCCGTACCAGGTGGGCATCGCCACCGGACTGGCCGAGGCCGTCGGCGCACACGGCGCCGAAGTGGTCCGGGTGGAAGGCGCCGACCGGATCACCCTGCGCTCGCGCACCACGGGAGACCTGCTCGGCAAGTCCGCCTACGACGTGACCGACTGGGGCGGCGGCGCCTTCACCCTGTGCGCCGCCGACACCGGCCGCTACCTGAGCCTTCAGGACGACGACGCCCTGGCCGCCGACCGGGAAGTGATCAGGAGCTGGTTCGTCAAGGAGACCTTCCGGCTCGAACCGGCCGGCGCCGACACCGTGCTGCTCCGCTCCGTGTTCACGGGGCGCTACGCCGCCATGGACCCGACCGACGGCCGGGTGACCGTCACCGCCGAGAGCGCGGACGATGCCGAGCGCTGGCAGCGCGAGCTGGTGCGCGACGGCATCGCCGAGGCGCGGGCGGCCGCCGAGACGGCGGACGTCGCGGTCGTCGTCCTCGGCAACCACCCGATGGTCAACGGCCGCGAGACCGAGGACCGCGCGGACATCGACCTGCCCGAGGGCCAGGAGGAACTGCTGCACGCGGTCGCCGCCGTCCGCCCGGAGACGGCCCTGGTCGTGATGAGCAGCTACCCCTACGCCCTCGACTGGGCCGACGAGCACCTGCCCGCCGTGGTGTGGACCTCCCACGGCGGGCAGGAGACGGGGCACGCCCTGGCCGCCGTGCTGCTCGGCGGGGCCGAGCCCGCCGGCCGCCTGCCGCAGACCTGGTACCGGGGCGACGACCCGCTGCCCGCCCCGCTCGACTACGACATCATCAAGGCGGGCTGGACCTACCAGTACCACCGGGCCACCCCGCTCTACCCCTTCGGGCACGGGCTGTCCTACACCGACTTCGCCTACCGCGACCTGCGCCTGTCGCAGCCGTCGATCGACCAGGACGGGTCGGTCGACGTCACCGTCACACTGGCCAACAGCGGACGGCGGCCCGGCAGCGAGGTCGTCCAGCTCTACGTCCGGGCCCTGGACGCCCGCTACGAGGCACCCCGGCTGCGCCTCGCCGACTTCCGCAAGGTCCACCTGGAGCCCGGCGAGGAGCGGGAGTTGACGTTCCGGCTGCCGGCCGACCGGCTCGCCCACTGGGACGTCGCCACCGGGGCCTTCACCGTCGACCCCGGCGGCTACGAGGTGGTCGTCGCCCGCAGCTCCGACCACCCGGTGCTCACGGCGCCGCTCACCGCGCTCGGGGCGGTGGCCACGCCCCGCGTGGTCCTCGAACGCCGCACCCCGGCCGTCGACTTCGACGACTACACGGACACCACCATCGTCGACGCCGACCGCACCGACGGCGACGCGGTCACGCCCACCGATCCCGCGCAGCCCGCGACGCTCCTCTTCCGGGACGTCGACCTCTCCGGAGCCGTCCGGATCACGGTGGAGACCGCCCGCGAGGACGCCGGACCGGTCCGGGCCGGGCTCGAAGTCCACGCCGGCAACCGCCTGTTGGCCGAACTCGACGTGCCCGTCACCGGCGACCGCTACGCCTGGACGGTCACCACCGCCGCACTCGCCGCCCCGCTCGACGGTACGCACGACCTGAGCCTGACCCTGCACGGCGACGTCCGCCTCGCCGCCTTCCGCTTCGGCGGGGCCGGCCAGGCCGACTGAGGACCGTCGCCCCACGGACCGGCGGCCCGCCCATGGGGTGGGCGGGCCGCCACCCTCACCTGTCCGGCGCTCCGCGCCGCACCCGTTCGCTTCCGTCACCCCGCCGCCCGGAGGCGTCCCCATGCCGCTGCTCGCCCCACCACACCGGCTCGTCATCGCTCTATCCGGAGGAATCCGCCATGCCGCTCACAGACTTCGGACTCGACGAACTCGTCCGCTACCGGCCGGAGCCGTCCGCCCCGCAGGACTTCGACGACTTCTGGCAACGGAGCCTCGCCGACGCCCGCTCGCACGGCGGGGCGGTCAAGGTCGAACGCGTCACCGCGCAGTACGGACTGCGCACCGTCGAGGTGGACGACGTGCGGTTCCCCGGCTGGAACGGCGAGCCGGTGGCCGCCTGGCTGCTGCGCCCGCGCGGCGTGGCGGGGCCACTGCCGGTCGTCGTCACCTACATCGGCTACTCCGGCGGCCGCGGGCTGCCCACCGAGCACCTGTTCTGGTCCGCCGCCGGGTACGCCCAACTCGTCGTCGACAGCCGGGGCCAGGGCCGGGACACCCCCGACCGGGGCGAGGGCGACGGCACCCAGTGGGCCGAGGGCTTCATGACCCGCGGCATCGACTTCCCCGAGAACCACTACTACCGGCGGCTGATCACCGACTGCGCGCGCGCCGTGGACGCCGTCACCCGACTGCCCGGCCTCGACGGCAACCGGATCCTGCTGGCCGGCGGCAGCCAGGGCGGCGGCCTGGCCATCGCCGTCGCCGGGCTCACCGGGGACCGCGTCGCGGCGGTGATGCCGGACGTGCCGTTCCTGTGCCACTTCCGCCAGGCAGCGCAGATCGCCGGGGAGGGGCCGTACCAGGAGATCGTCAAGTACCTGCGCTGGCACAGCCCGAACCGCGTCCAGCAGACCCTTGACACCCTTGACTACTTCGACGGAGTCAACTTCGCCCAGCGGGCCACCGCGCCGGCCCTGTTCAGCGTCGGCCTGATGGACCCGGTCTGCCCGCCCTCCACGGTCTACGCCGCCTTCAACCACTATGCCGGTGAGGACCGAACCATGACGGTCTGGCCCTTCGCCGACCACGGCGGCGGCTGCGGCGCCAACCCGCCCGCCCAGCTCGCCTGGCTGCGGGAGCGCGGACTCACGCCGGAGCCCGCCGCATGAGCGAACGAAGCGAGCGAGTCATCAGGAGGTGCGCATGAGCACCCCGGCCTTCCCGGAACTGCCCGCCGGCTTCCGCTTCGGCGCCGCCACCGCCGCCTACCAGATCGAGGGCGCCCACGACGAGGACGGCCGCGGCCCGTCCATCTGGGACACCTTCAGCCACACCCCCGGCCGCACCCTCGGCGGCGCCACCGGCGACACCGCCTGCGACCACTACCACCGCTACCCCGAGGACGTCGCCCTGCTGCGCGGGCTCGGCGTCGACAGCTACCGCTTCTCGATCGCCTGGCCCCGCCTGCTGCCCCGGGGCACCGGGTCCGTCAACCGGAAGGGCCTGGACTTCTACGACCGGCTGATCGACGAACTGCTGGACGCCGGGATCGCGCCCGCCGCCACCCTCTACCACTGGGACCTGCCGCAGGCCCTGGAGGACCGGGGCGGCTGGCGCGTCCGGGAGACCGCCGAATCGTTCGCGGAGTACGCCGCCCTCGTGGCCGAGCGCTACGGGGACCGGGTCGAGCGCTGGATCACCCTCAACGAACCGTTCTGCTCCGCGTTCGTCGGCTACGCCGAGGGCCGGCACGCCCCCGGCGCCCAGGAGGGGCGCGGCGCCCTCGCCGCCGCGCACCACCTGCTGGTCGCCCACGGCCTCGCCGCCCGGGAACTGCGCGCCGGGGGCGCCGGGGAGGTCGGGATCACACTCAACCTCGACCGCCTGCACGCCGCCTCCTCCCTCCCGGAGGACCGGGCCGCCCGGCGCCGGGCCGAGGTCCTGCACAACGAGGTGTGGACGGCGCCGCTGTTCGCCGGGCGCTACCCCGCGCACGAGGCCGACACCTGGTGCGGTCTCGCGGACGGCCCCTGGCGGCGGCCGGGCGACCTGGACCTGATCGGCGCGCCGCTGGACTTCCTCGGCGTCAACTTCTACCGCCCGATCACCGTGGCCGCCGCGTACCACCGCACGGACGACGTCGACCGGCGCACCGCCGTGGACATCGGAGTCACGGAGCCGGACCCGTACGGCACCCGGCACACCACCATGGGCTGGCCCGTCGTGCCGACCGCGCTCACCGAACTGCTCCGCGGCCTCCACGCCCGCTACCCGCAGCTCCCGCCGGTCTGGATCACCGAGAACGGCTCCGCCGAGGCCGACAGCCTCACCCCCGACGGCCGCGTCCACGACGCGGAGCGGATCGACTACCTGGCCGGCCACCTCGCCGCCGTCGCCGACGCCATCGCGGCCGGGGTCGACGTGCGCGGCTACTACGTCTGGTCCCTGCTGGACAACTTCGAGTGGGGGCGCGGCTACGAGCAGCGCTTCGGCCTGGTCCACGTCGACTACGACACCCTGACCCGAACGCCCAAGGACAGCTACCACTGGTACCGGGGCCTGATCACCGCGCACCGCGCGCGGACGGAGGAACCTGCCCGATGAAGTTCACCGACGGCTACTGGCTGATGCGACCGGGCGTCACGGCGCGCTACGCCACCGAGGTCGCCGACGTCCGGACCGACGATGACCGGATGACCCTCTACGCGCCCGTGAAGCACGTGCGCGGCCGCGGTGACACGCTCAACAGCCCACTGCTGACCGTCGAGTGCTGGTCCCCGGCCGAGGGCGTGATCGGGGTGCGCACCACCCACCACGCCGGATCGGTGCGGCGCGGACCGGAGTTCGCGCTGCCCGGCGCCGAGCCGGGCAGCGGGAAGGTGCGCCGGGACGGCGACGTGGTGGAGCTCTGCGCCGGCGAACTGACCCTGCGGGTGGACACCTCGAAGCCGTGGCAGCTGGAGTTCACCGCCGGCGGCCGGGTCCTGACCACGGTGGGCGAGCGCGGCACCGGCTTCGTCACCGACGCGGGCGGCCGCCACCACATGCTCGGACAGCTCGCCCTGGGCGTCGGCGAACTGGTCTACGGCCTGGGGGAGCGGTTCACCCCGTTCGTCCGCAACGGCCAGGTGGTGGACATCTGGCAGGCGGACGGCGGCACCAGCAGCGAACAGGCGTACAAGAACGTCCCGTTCCACCTGACCAACCGGGGCTACGGCGTCCTCGTCAACCACCCCGGCCGGGTCAGCTACGAGATCGGGTCCGAGGCGGTCGGCCAGGTGCAGTTCAACGTCGAGGACCAGTCGCTGGAGTACTTCGTCGTCCACGGCCCGACCCCCAAGCTGATCCTGGAGCGCTACACCGCCCTCACCGGCCGCCCCGCGCTGCCCCCGGCCTGGGCACTGGGCCTGTGGCTGACCACCTCCTTCACCACCGACTACGACGAGGCCACCGTCAACCGCTTCGTCGGCGGCATGGCCGAACGCGGCATCCCGCTGAGCGTGTTCCACCTCGACTGCTTCTGGATGCGCGAGTACCAGTGGAGCGACTTCGCGTGGGACCCGGACACGTTCCCGGACCCGGCCGGCATGCTGGCCCGGCTCAAGCAGCAGGGGCTGCGCATCTCCGCCTGGATCAACCCCTACATCGCCCAGAAGTCGGAGCTGTTCGCCGAGGGCATGCGCGAGGGCTACCTGGTGCGCCGCCCGGACGGCAGCGTCTGGCAGTGGGACCTGTGGCAACCGGGCATGGCGCTGGTCGACTTCACCAACCCCGCGGCCCGCGACTGGTACACCGGCAAGCTGCGCACCCTGCTGGCGGTCGGGGTGGACTGTTTCAAGACCGACTTCGGCGAGCGCATCCCCACCGACGTCCTCTGGCACGACGGCTCAGACCCGGAACGGATGCACAACTACTACACCCAGCTGTACAACCGGGCCGTGTTCGAGCTGCTCCGGGAGGAGCGCGGGGAGGGCGAGGCGCTGCTGTTCGCCCGGTCCGCGACCGTGGGCGGCCAGCAGTACCCGGTGCACTGGGGCGGCGACTGCGAATCGCACTTCAACGCCATGGCCGAGTCGCTGCGCGGCGGACTCTCCCTCGGGCTGTCCGGTTTCGGGTTCTGGAGCCACGACATCGGCGGCTTCGAGGGCACACCGACCCCCGCCGTCTTCAAACGCTGGACACAGTTCGGCCTGCTCTCCTCGCACAGCCGGCTGCACGGCAGCAAGTCCTACCGCGTGCCGTGGGACTTCGGCGAGGAGGCCGCCGAGGTCACCCGCGAGTTCACGCTGCTCAAGCACCGCCTGGCGCCCTACCTCCAGCACGCGGCCCAACAGGCGCACGCCACCGGCCTCCCGGTGATGCGCGCCATGGTGCTGGAGTTCCCGGACGACCCGGCCGCCGCCGCGCTCGACCGGCAGTACCTGCTCGGCGACGACCTGCTCGTCGCCCCGGTCTTCACCGAGGACGGCACGGTCGAGTACTACGTGCCCGAGGGGACGTGGACCAACATCCTGACCGGCGACCAGGTCACCGGCCCGCGCTGGGTGCGCGAACGGCACGGCTTCCACACCCTGCCGCTGCTCGCCCGCCCGGACTCCGTCATCGCGTTCGGGGCGGACGACCAGCGCCCGGTCTCCGCCTGGGCCGAGGGCGTCGAGCTGCGGGTGCACGCCTTCGCCGACGGCGCCGAGCGCAGCGTCGTGATCCCGCGCACCGAAGGCACCGGCGAGAGCGCCCGCTTCCGGCTGCGCCGCACCGGCGACCGGCTGAGGGTGACCACCGACAGCCCGCACCCGTGGCAGCTGAGGCTCGGGGGCCCGGACGGCGCCCTGCACGTCAGCCCGGCCGGCACCCACGAGGCCGAGCTGACCTACCCGGCCTGAGGCCGGCCCCGGACGCGAGGTCCCGCGCGCCCCCGCATGGGCGCGCGGGACCTCGCTCCTTGTCGTCCGTACTCGCCGGGTCGCGCGGGCCGGGTCGGACGGAACCGTGCGACCCGGCTGACGGATGCGGTCAGCGGGCGCCGAGGAGGTGTTCGAGGGCCAGCTGGTCCAGCTGCTCGAAGGCCATGCCGCGCCGGGCGGCGGCGTCGACGTCGAACTCCTCGAAGGCGGAGCGGTCCGCCAGCAGCCCGCTCAGGCCGTCCTCCGCCGTGGGGAGGGCGAGTTCGGGCAGCCGGGAGGCGGCGAGCGCGGCCCGCACCTCCGGGTCGGCCCGGAAGGCGCGGGAGCGCTCGGCCAGCAGCAGGTAGTTGCGCATGCAGCCGGCCGCGGACGCCCAGACGCCGTCGAAGTCCTCGGTGCGCGGCGGCTTGAAGTCGAAGTGCCGCGGGCCGTCGTAGCCGGCCGATTCCAGCAGGTCGACCAGCCAGAAGGCCTGCCGCAGGTCTCCGGCGCCGAAGCGCAGGTCCTGGTCGTACTTGATGCCGGACTGGCCGTTGAGGTCGATGTGGAACAGCTTGCCGTGCCACAGGGCCTGGGCGATGCCGTGCGGGAAGTTGAGCCCGGCCATCTGCTCGTGGCCGACCTCGGGGTTGAGACCGACCCGATCGGGCCGCTCCAGCGCGTTGATGAACGCCAGGGCGTGGCCGACGGTGGGCAGCAGGATGTCGCCGCGCGGCTCGTTGGGCTTGGGCTCGATCGCGAAGCGCAGGTCGTAGCCCTGCTGCTCGACGTACTCGCCCAGCAGGTCGAAGGCCTCCTTCAGCCGGTCGAGCGCGGTGCGCACGTCCTTGGCCGCGCCGGACTCGGCGCCCTCGCGCCCGCCCCAGGCGACGTAGACCGAGGCACCGAGCTCGGCCGCCAGGTCGATGTTGCGGATCGTCTTGCGCAGCGCGTAGCGCCGGACGTCGCGGTCGTTGGCGGTGAAGGCGCCGTCCTTGAAGACCGGGTGGGTGAACAGGTTGGTGGTCGCCATCGGGACCGTCAGCCCGGCGTCGTCCAGTGCGGCCCGGAAGCGCTTGACGCTCTGCTCGCGGGTGGCCTCGCCCGCCCCGAAGGGAATCAGGTCGTCGTCGTGGAAGGTGACGCCGTAGGCGCCGAGGTCGGCCAGTCGCCGCACGGTCTCGACCGGGTCGAGGGCGGGGCGGGTGGCGTCGCCGAAGGGGTCGCGACCCTGCCAGCCGACGGTCCACAGGCCGAAGGTGAACTTGTGCGCGGGGGAGGGGGTGAGGGCGTCGCTGGACATGGAGCGGCTCCGGGTTCCGTGCCGAAAGGGTGTTTGTCAGGGCTCTCAACAAATTAGTATGCCGGAACGTCAGAAGGAACCCCCATCGGAGGAACGCATGCCCGAGCAGCGTGTCGTGATCGGCTTCGACAGCTCCACCCAGTCCACCAAGGCGCTCGCCGTCGACCTCGACACCGGCACCGTCCTGGGCCGGGGCCGCGCCCCGCACACCGTCAGCACGGGCGCCGGTCGCGAGAGCGATCCCGAGCAGTGGTGGGACGCGCTCGGGCAGGCCGCGGCGGGAACCGGCTGGGCGGCCCGCGCGGCCGCCGTCTCGATCGCCGGTCAGCAGCACGGTCTGGTCACCCTGGACGCGGCCGGAGTGCCGGTCCGCCCGGCGCTGCTCTGGAACGACGTCCGGTCCGCGCCCCAGGCCGCCGAGTTGAAGGCCGCGATCGGCGCCGCGGAACTCGCCCGCCGCACCGGCAGCGTGCCCACCGCCGCCTTCACCGCCCCCACGTGGGCCTGGCTGCGCGCCCACGAGCCCGCCGCCGCCGACCGGGTCGCGGCCGTCCGCCTGCCCCACGACTTCCTGACCGAGCGGCTGACCGGGGAGGCGGTCACCGACCGGGGCGACGCCTCGGGAACCGGCTGGTGGGGTCCGGACGGCTACGACCGGGACGTCCTCGCCCGGATCGGTCTCGACCCGGGCCTGCTGCCGGAGGTCCTGCCCCCCGGCGCCCGGGCCGGTGCCGTCCGCCCCGGGACGCCGCTGCGCGAAGGCACGCCGGTGGCCACCGGCACCGGCGACAACATGGCCGCCGCCCTCGGGCTCGGCCTGCTCCCCGGGCAGCCGGTGCTCAGCCTCGGCACCTCCGGCACCGTCTACGCCGTCGGCCGGCGCAGGCCCGCCGACCCCAGCGGCACCGTCGCCGGCTTCGCCGACGCCCTCGGTGGCTGGCTGCCACTGGCCTGCACGCTCAACTGCACCCTCGCCGTCGACCGCTTCGCCGCCCTGCTCGGCCGTGGCCGCGACGAGGTCGAGGACGGCGGCACCGCGGTCGTCCTGCCCTACCTGGACGGCGAGCGGACACCGGACCTCCCGGGGGCCTCCGGCCTGGTCCACGGGTTGCGGCACGACACCACCCGGGGGCAGCTGCTGCAGGCCGCCTACGACGGCGCCGCCCACGCCCTGCTCGCGGCCCTGGACGGCGTGCTGCGCGCGGGCGGCGCGGACCCGGCGGGCGACGAGCCGCTGCTGCTGATCGGCGGCGGCGCCCGCGGGCAGGCCTGGCAGCGGACCGTCCTGCGGCTCTCGGGCCGCGCGGTCCAGGTGCCCGACGCGCAGGAACTGGTCGCGCTCGGCGCCGCCGCCCAAGCCGCCGCGCTGCTCACCGGCGAGCCCGCCGACGCCGTCGCCCGCCGCTGGAAGACGGCGCGGGGCCCGGTGCTGGAGCCGGTGAAGCGGGACGAGGACGCGCTGCTGCGGATCGGGGATACCCTGCGTCGGGCCGGGGCCTTGCAGGGAGCTCCGGCCGAGGACCGGTAGGAGGGGCGGCGCGTGACAGTGGTCGGCAAGGCGAAGAACAGCCCGGGGAGTGGGCCCGCGTCGCAACAGGACATGCGACGGCGGAACCTCTCGGTCGTCCTCGGCGCGGTCGCCGCGCACCGCTCGCTGCCCCGCCCGTTGTCCCGTGCGGACGTCGCCGGACGCGTCGGCCTGACCAGGGCGGCCGTCTCGTCGCTGGTCGACGAGCTGATCGGGCGGGGTGCGCTGACCGAGGCGGAGACCCCGCCCGACGGGCGGGTCGGTCGCCCGGGACGCGCGTTGTCGGTGACCGACGAGGGCCCCGCCGGTCTCGGCCTGGAGATCGGCGTCACCCACCTCGGCGCGTGCGTGGTGGACCTGCGCGGCGAGCCGCGGGTGTGGCGCCGGGTGGAACGGGTCAACGCGGGCCGGCCGGCCGGGCGGGTCCTGGCAGAGGCCGCCGCGCTGGCCGCCGAGACGGAGGCCGAGGCCGCCGCCCTCGGACTGCGGGTCGAGGGCCGCGTCCTGGCCGTGCCCGGGGTGGTGCCGAACGGGCCCGGCGCACTGGTCGAGCGCGCGCCCAACCTCGGCTGGCACGGCGTCCGGCTCGCCGACCACTGGCCCGACCCGGACACCGTGCCCGAACCGGAGAACGAGGCCAACCTCGGGGCGCTGGCCGAGTACTGGAGCGCCGAGCCGGCCGTGGAGACCTTCGTCCACGTCTCCGCCGACACCGGGATCGGTGCCGCCCTGGTCATCGACGGGCAGTTGTTCCGGGGCGCCCGCGGCTTCGCCGGCGAACTCGGTCACATCCCCATCCGGCCGGACGGCGTCGAGTGCGCCTGCGGTGCCCGCGGCTGCCTGGAGCAGTACGCGGGCGAGGCGGCCGTGCTGCGCGAGGCCGGTCTCGCGCAGCACGGCCGCGCCCGCGGCGGTGCCGCCGGGGCCGGACCGGCCCCGGCGGGGGACCCGGTCGCCCTGCTGGCCGAGCGGGCGGCCGCCGGGCACGCGCCCACCCTGGCGGCGCTGGACCGCGCCGGGCAAGCGCTGGGCCTCGCCCTCGCCTCGGCCGTGGAACTCATCGATCCGGACGGTCTGGTCCTCGGCGGCGCCTACGCCGAACTCGCCGACTGGCTGCTCCCTTCCGTGCGCGCCGAGTTGGCCGCCCGGGTCACCGTGCGGCCGTGGGCCCCGGAGGCGCTGCGCCCGTCCGCGCTGGGGCGGCGCGGGCCGCTGCTGGGCGCGGCGCTGACGACGGTCCGCCGGATCATGGCGGACCCGACCCTGCTGCCCGTCGGCTGACCCGGGACCCGTACCGCGTGGTCAGTCGTGCTCGACCACGACCATCGCGTGCCCGTCCACCGTGGTGACCCGTACGTGGACGTACTCGCCGTCGTGCTGCCAGGCGAGCTCCTGCCCGGCGGGCTGCAGCCGCACCGAGCGCGGCGCGGCGGCGAGCCGGACGGCGACGGGCACGTCGACCAACGGGAACGGGTCGTGCACCAGGTCCAGTTCCGGGGTCTCCCGGGAGGGGACGAAGCTGACCAGGTGCACCACGGTGCCCGTGGCGGTCCGGACGACCGTGGTTTCCAGGTGGACCGGCCCGCCGGCGCGCAGGAGCGGGTCCGGCAGGAGCCGGTCCAGGGCCGCGCCGAGCAGCCGGCGGTACGCTTCCAGGCCGTGCTCGTGGAAGGCCTCCAGCAGCGGCACGGTCACCACGGCCACCCCGTCGCCGACGACGACGGCCACCTCGTCGGTCGGGTCGGCCGGGGGAGTGTAGGAGTGGCCGCAGAAGCGCTCCCAGGAACGCGGGAAGTACGGCGCCACGACCCGGGCCAGGACGTCGGCGCCGGGCAGCGCCCGGGCGGTCAGCCGGGATCCGTGGCTGATGACCGGGAAGTCCTCCGGGACGCCGGGGACGTCCTGGCAGGCGAGGAAGACCTCGCCGGCCGGAGCCGGGGCCAGGTCCTCGACCGGGAGGTCGGGCAGGGCCGGCTCCGTACCGTTCCTGAGCAGCGCGGGCCCGACCAGCAGCACGGCGCCACCGGCCCGCCGGTACTCCTGCAGGCGCTCGGCGAGGGCGTCGTCGACCGTCGTGGTCTCCGGCACCACGACGGCCCGGTACCCGCCGAGGTCGGCGGTCGGCGGGACCACGTCGAACTGCGCGCGGAGTTGCTGCAGCGCCCGTACGGCGCCGATGTTGCTCGCGCCGGGGTTGTCGCCGAGGCCCGGGTCGACGACCACGGCGAGCTCGCTGACGACGCGGCCGGCGTCGAGGAAGGGCTCGCACTCCTCGATGTGCCGGTAGACCGAGCCGATGAGCTCGTACACCGCGGGGGCGGGCACGCCCCGCGGGTGCAGCACGTCGCCGACGCCGCTGGTCAGACCGTGGCTCAGCATCTGGCTGCTCTCGTAGAGCAGCGCCGCCCGGGGCTTGAGGCCGGCGTTGTCGCCCCAGCTCTCGTGGAACCGCCCGGTGTGGCTGAGGGTCGGAAGCCCCAGCGGGCGGACGAAGCGGGCCACGTACGGAAGGAAGGCGTAGCCCCAGCCGCCGGTGGGCAGCCCCTCGATCTCGACGTGCCGGACGAACTGCCGCTCGTCGGGCAGTCCGGTCTTCGGGCGGCCGTTGAACCAGACGCCCTGGGCGGCGTCCGGGGGCAGGGCCTTCTCCACCATCGCCGAGTAGCGGGCCATGTAGCGCCGGGCCACCAGGTCCGCGTAGCGGGCCCGGTGGTCGGCGTCGGCCGGGTCCAGTCCCTCGCGGCGCATCCCGTCGACCGCCCAGCGGCTGACACTCGGCTGGTTCCAGCACATGTCGATGAAGATCCCGTCGACCGGGGCGAAGCGCCGCAGCACCTCGTCCAACTGGTCGGCGAAGTAGTCGGCGTAGGGGCTGGACAGGTCGAGGACGTTCCAGCCCGCCTCGAACGCCGAGGTGGTCCAGCGGCTGATCTTCAGGTTCTCGTCGTGCGCGACCCACTCGGGGTGCTCCCGGGCGGCGTACTCGTCGACCTGGAGGGAGAGGTAGATCGGCGCGCGGATACCCACGGAGTGCAGGGCTTCCACCTGCTCGGTGAGCAGGTCCAGGTCGGGGGCGAGGCCGGGGTGGCGCTCGGGCCGGTCGGTCCCGTAGTAGAGGTGGCCGTGGTGGCACTTGGCGAAGACGGTGACGCTGTCGACGTGGGCGTCCCGGAAGGTCTGCGCGAAGGTCACCGGGTCGAAGTCCCGGCCCACGTCCGGGATGTCGGGGCTGGTGTGGAAGTCCAGGTGCACGGTGCGGCGGGGGAAGTGACCGGGGCTGTGAGCGTTCACAATACCATGAGTCATGGGATGGATTTATAGGAGGTGCACGCTGAGGTGTCCAGAGGTTCGAGGCAGGAGCTGTGAAACTGCCCGCCGGTGAGCAATCATCAGAGGGATCATTGCGACGCCCACCGCCGCCTCGTATGGTCAGGCATCTCGGATTCATCCGATGTCTTGATGGGAGCCCCCACATGAGGCTGCTGCGAATCGGCGCCCCCGGAGCGGAGACGCCGATCGTCCGCGATGGGGGCGGAGCGACCTTCGCCCTACCCCACCTCCAGCGCTCCGCCGCCGCTTCGGTGGTCAACACCTGCTCCATCGCCGCCACCGCCGGCCTGCCGCGGCGGGCGCTCTACTCGGCGACCAAGAGCGCGGTCCTGTCGCTCCCCCTGGCCATGGCCGCCGACCACGTCCGCGAGGGCATCCGGGTCAACTGCGTCAACCCCGGCACCGTGGACACCCCGTGGGTCGGCCGGCTGCTGGACACCACGGACTACCCGGCCGCCGAGCGTGCGGCGCTGAGCGGCCGCCAGCCGCACGGACGCCTGGTCACCGCCGAGGAGGTGGCCGCCGCCATCACCTACCCGGCCTCCCCCTCGGCCGGCAGCACCACCGGTACGGCGCTGCAGGTCGACGGTGGGATGGCGGGGCTGCGGCTGCGGCCGGAGCCCTGGCCGTGATCGCGCGCCAACGGCCCCTCGGGCCCAGCGGGGTCACGGTCGGCGAACTCGCCTTCGGCGCGGCAGGCATCGGCAACCTGTTCACCCCGGTGACCGATGCCGACGCGGAGGAGGCCGTCACCGCCGCCTGGAAGTCCGGCGTACGGTACTTCGACACCGCCCCGCACTACGGCCTGGGCCTGTCCGAGCGGCGGCTCGGCCGGGCCCTGAGCGGCCGCCCCAGGGACGAGTACGTCCTGTCCACCAAGGTCGGCCGGCTGCTGCGCCCGGCACCGGAGCCGGGTGGCGACGACCTCGCCCACGGCTTCGCCGTCCCCGCCACCCAGCACCGGGTCCGGGACTTCAGCGCCGTGGGCGTCCGCCGCTCGATCGAGGACAGCCTGGAGCGGCTCGGCCTGGACCGGATCGACGTCGTCTACCTGCACGACCCGGACGACCACGCGGAGCAGGCACTCGCCGAGGCGTACCCGGAACTGGCCCGGCTGCGCGCCGAAGGCGTGGTCGGCGCGATCGGCGTCGGGATGAACCAGGCCGGACTCCTCGCCCGGTTCATCCGCGAGGCCGACCTGGACGCCGTCCTCCTGGCCGGCCGCTACAGCCTGCTCGACCAGCGCGGACTCACCGAGCTGCTGCCGCTGGCCGCCGCACGCGGCGTCGGCGTCGTCATCGGCGGCGTCTTCAACTCCGGCCTGCTCGCCGACCCGCGGCCCGGCGCCACCTTCGACTACACCGCCGCGCCCGAGGAGTTGCTCACCCGTGCCCTGCACCTCAGGACCGTCTGCGAGAAGCACGGCGTGCCGCTGCGTGCCGCGGCGCTGCACTTCCCGTTCGGGCACCCCGCCGTGGTGAGCGTGCTGGTCGGCACCCGCAACGCCGCCGAGGTCCGGGACGCGGCCGCCATGCTCCGGCACCGTGTCCCGGACGAACTGTGGGCGGAACTGAAGGACCGCGACCTGCTCCCACCGGACGTCCCGACCCCGCAGGAGGCGCACTGATGCGTCGCGCTGTTCATCACCTGCTTCGACGACACCCTGCTCCCCCTCGGCCGGGCTCCCCGTGGTGTGGGAACCGGGGCCATGACGGCCGCCCGGTCCGGCCCCGGTGCCCGGAACCCCCGCGGCCCGGCCGGGCAGAACCCCTGTGCTGCGAAGATCAGATGACCAGCGCCCCGGACGCTCTGCGACCGCCTCCCCACCGGTGGGGCGAAGACCTTGTCACTCCACAGGCGCGGACGTCTTCCGTTCCCGCCGTGTCCGGGCTCCACCGCCGCGAGCCGGGACCGCGGGCGGGCTCACATCGAGCCGAGGGTCTGGGCGCACCAGATCGTCTTGCCGTTGGTGGAGTGCCGGGTGCCCCAGCCCCGGGTGAGCTGGGCCACGAGCATCAGGCCCCGGCCGCCCTCGTCGAAGGCGCGGGCCCGGCGTAGGTGCGGGCTCGTGGAGCTGGCGTCGGAGACCTCGCAGATCAGTGCGGTGTCGCGGATCAGCCGCAGCCTGATCGGCGGCGCGCCGTACTTGATGGCATTGGTGACCAGTTCGCTGACGACCAGCTCGGTAACGAACGCCTCCTCCTCCAGGCCCCAGGCGGCCAGTTGGTCGGCGGCCAGCCGCCTGGCGTGCGCCACCTGGGAGACGTCGGGCTCGACGCCCCAGTCGGCGACGTGCCCGGGATCCAGCGCATGGGTGCGGGCGAGCAGCAGGGCCGCGTCGTCGGTGCGGTGGTCGGGGAGGAGGGCCTTCATCGCCGTGTCGCAGAGCGCCTCCAGCGAGGCGGCCGGTTCGCTCAGGATCCGCAGCAGGTCGATGACCCCCTGCTCGGCGTCGCGCTCACGGTTCTCCACCAGCCCGTCGGTGTAGAGGGCGAGCAGGCTGCCTTCGGGCAGCTCGATCTCGGTCGCTTCGAACGGCAGCCCGCCGACGCCGAGTGGGGGCCCCGATTGCGCGAGGACCGAGGTACTGGTGCCGTCCGGCGCGATGACCAGCGGCAGCGGATGACCCGCACTCGCCATGGCGCAGCGGCGGGAGACCGGGTCGTAGACGGCGTACAGACAGGTGGCACCGATTTCGCCGGTCGACTCGAAACCGCCTTCGGGCCGGGCCTCGTCGGGCAGGTGGAGCACCAGGTCGTCCAGGTGGGTGAGCAGTTCGTCGGGCGGTAGGTCGACGTCGGCCAGGGTGCGGACGGCGGTGCGCAGCCGGCCCATGCTGGCCGAGGCGTGCACGCCGTGGCCGACGACGTCGCCGACGACCAGCGCGACCCGCGCGCCGGACAGTGCGATGACGTCGAACCAGTCTCCGCCCACGCCCACGCCGGCCCCGGCGGGCAGGTACCCGGAGGCCATGTCGACCGCCCCGTGGCCCGGCAACCGCTGTGGCAGCAGACTGCGTTGCAGGGTCAGCGCGGTGGTGTGCTCGCGGGTGTAGCGGCGGGCGTTGTCGATGGCGACGGCGGCCTTGGCGGCCAGTTCCTCGGCGAGGATCAGGTCGTCGGCGGTGAAGGCCTCGGGCCGGTCGCTACGGGCGAAGGCGACGACGCCGAGCAGTGCGCCGCGAGCCAGCAGCGGCACGGTGATCCGGCCGGTCAGCCCCTGCGCGGCGATGGTCCGGTCGATCGTCGGGTTGCCCGGCGGCCAGTGGGCCGGGTCGGCCGCGAGCCCGGGACCGAAGGCCCATTCGCCGCCCTGGTCGGGTTCGGCGGCGAGCTGGACCATGGACCTGCCGGTGGCCATGCAGCGGGCCGGGACGGAACCGAGGGCGTAGACGACGGGCGTCCCGGATCCGGAAGGCCAGCCGGGGTGGTCCCGCGCGGTGTGCCGGGCGGCCCGGTTGAGCGTGATGGATCCGCCGGTGGTGATCGTGGCGGGCGAGGGCGGTTCCTCCCCGCGCAGCACCTCGTCGAAGAGGTCGACGGTGACGAGGTCGACGAAGCCGGGGACCGAGGTGCGGGCCAGTTCCTCCGCGGTGCTGATCACGTCGAGGGTCCGGCCGATGCCGCTGCTGGCCTCGTTGAGGATGAGCAGGCGTTGGCGGGCCCAGTACTCGGCGCTCATGTCGAAGCCCCAGTTGGCGACCGCGCGGACCCTGCCCCCGGCGTCCCGGACGGGCCACATGCTGGTGGCCCAGGCGTTGGCGTAGGCGCTGCCGAGCGGGCGGAAGACCGTGATGAGACGCGCGGCCTGCCCCGTCCTCGCCACCTCGGAGAGCTGGTGGGTGTACGCGGCGTCGTCCAGCTCGGGGAACAGCTCGCGGTACTTTTCGCCGAGCACCTGTTCCTCCGAGTGCGCTATCACCCGGCACGCGGCGCCATTGATCCACAGGAACCGCAGCTCGGGGTCGTAGATCCCCAGGGCGAAGGGGCACTGCTCGAAGGCCCGGTCGGCGATCACCGGGCGGCGCCCCCAGCGCTGGACGGTCATCACGCGGCCCGACTCCAGGGCGTCCGCACCGCGCAGCGGGTGGGTCGTCACCACGGCCTCCACCGTGGAACCGTCCCGGTGGCGCAGGGTGACCAGAGGGTCCGGTTCGGAGTCGCCGCCCCCGGGGAATCCCGGCGGGGGATCGACCAGCAGGTCGGTCACGGGACGGCCGACGACCTCCCGCGCCGTCCAGCCCAGCAGGAGCAGCCCGCCCTCGCTCCAGGCGCTCACCAGGCCGTCCGGAGCCACCACGACAACAGCCGTAGGCGCGTCCCGCATGCCAGCCGAATCCACGTGCCAGACCTCCGCCCGGGCAGCCGCGCACGCCGGAACCGGATTCCGGCGCCTGCGTTCCAGCCTAGGTCGGGCCCCCGCCGCTCGCGCACCCAGTCACAACGGGCAGGGGAAGGGCCGTGATCGAGTACGGCGGGAGCGGCTGGGCACCCGCCGTGCCCCGCGCCGCCGTGCCCCGCGCCGCCGTGGTCAGTCCGGTGCCGCCCTTTCCGTACGAGACGGTGGTGGCCGTCAAGACATGGGATGGATCGGCGAGAGATCCAGCCTTGGATGTCCACTGGAACGGCCGGTGAGTGGGAACGTGCCTGCTCGCGTACGGGAGGCGCGAAGGAGTGGGCGTCGGACGCCTTCCAGGACATGGGATGGCCTGCTACGTTGACGTCGTGTCCCTGACTGACAAAGCCATCGCCCGCATCCGTCAGCTGATCCGGGAGGGCGAGCTGCCGCCCGGCTCGAAGCTGCCCCCCGAGCAGCAGCTCGCGGCCGAGCTGGGCCTGTCCCGGAACCTGATGCGCGAGGCGGTCAAGGCACTCGTCGTCGCGCGGGTCCTGGAGATCCGGCGGGGGGACGGCACCTATGTGACCAGCCTCGCGCCCGGTCTGCTGCTGGAAGGGCTCGGCGGCGCGGTCGAACTGCTGCAGGGGGACACCGTCCTCGAACTCACCGAGGTGCGCAGGCTCTTCGAGCCGGTCGCCACCGCGCTGGCCGCCACCCGCGGCACCGACGAGGACTTCGCGGAGGTGGAACGCCATCTGGCGGCCATGCGGGACGCGCGGGACGACGTCGAGCTGCTGATCCGGCACGACGCGGCCTTCCACCGGGCCGTGGTCCGCGCCACCCGCAACGAGACCCTGGCCACGCTGCTGGAGCACATCTCCGGGCGCACGCTGCGGGCCCGGGTCTGGCGGGGCCGGGCGGACGCCGACGCGGCCGGCAGGACCATCGCCGAGCACCAGGCGATCCTCGAGGCCCTCACCGCCCGCGACCCCGACCTCGCCCAGGCCGCGGCCCTGATGCACGTCCACACCACCGAACGCTGGCTGCGCGACCACCTGGCCGAGGGCGACGAGATCCCCGACTCGCCGTCCGGACCGCAGCAGGACCGGACCCGTACCTGATCATCCGTCAACCATCGATCGAGGAGCGACCGCGGGTGGGAGTCGACGCGCGCCACCAGGTGTGGGACCTGACCCGGCGCCCGCACTCCTGGCTCGACGCAGCGGAGCCGGCAGCCGTCCGGCGTGACTTCGGGCCGTCCGACCTGGCCCCCCGGGCCCGAGCGGCGGGCATCGACCGCACCGTGCTGGTGCAGGTCCTGCCGGATGCCGCCGAGACCGAGGAGTTCCTCGCCCTGGCCGCCCTTGCGGACACCGGCCGCCGACGCACCGTCGGTACCGCCCCCTGACCTCCTTCTTCCGGCCCGTCCACCCGGACGCCGGACCCCGCCGCCACGATCGGAATGACAACGTGCCCACGGACACCCAGCAGCCCGCCACGGCTCCGCTCTGGTACCGGCGCGCCGCCGCCGACTTCCTGGAAGCGCTCCCCCTTGGCAACGGCCGGCTCGGCGCCATGACGTACGGAGGCGTGCACACCGAGCGGATCGAGCTCAACGCGGACACCCTGTGGTCGGGCGGTCCCGGTCCCCGGGACCGGGCAGGCGCCGCCGACCACCTGTCCGCCCTGCGGGACGCGGTGCTGCGCGACCGCGACCACGCCGGCGCCCACGCGATCGCCACGGCCCACTTCCAGGGCCCCGACACCGAGGCGTACCAGCCGCTCGCCACCCTCCTGCTGACCTTCCCGTCCTGCGGCGAGGACGACGCCGCCGACTACCGGCGCGAGCTGGACCTCGACGAGGCCGTGCACACCGTGTCCTTCACGTCAGGAGGAGTCCGGTACCGGCGGGAGGGCTTCGTGTCCGCGCCCGCGGGCGTGCTGGCCGTCCGCCTCGGCACGGATGCCCCCGGCGCCCTCGCCTTCCGGGTGTGCCTCACGACGCCCCATCCGGCCGCGGCCCCGACAGTCGACCCCGGATCCGGGGTGCTGTCGGTCCACGGGCGTGCCGCGCCACGCGTGTCGCCCCGGCACGGCGTGGCCCCCGTTCCCCGGGACGACGAGGGCACGGGTTTCGCCGCCGCGATACGCGTGCGGACGGTGAACGGAACCACCCGCGCCGTGGACGGCGGGATCGAGGTCACCGGCGCCGACGAGGCGGTGCTCCTGGTCGCCGTCGGCACCGGGTACCGGGACTGGCGGCAGCGGCCCGACGGCCCCGAGACGGCGCTCGCCGAGGCCCGCCGGTGGCTGGACGAGACCGGCGGGCAGGACTACGACGAGCTGCGGGCCGCGCACGTGGCCGACCACCGGCGGCTCTTCGGTGCGGCCGAACTCCGCCTCCACGGCCCGGCGGAGGCGGCGCAGCGGCCGACCGACGAGCGCCTCGTCGCCGCGAACGCGGGCGCCGAGGACCCGGGGCTCACCGCGCAGCTGTTCGCCTACGGCCGCTACCTGTTGATCGCCTCCTCCCGGCCGGGCACCCAGCCCGCCAACCTCCAGGGGATCTGGAACAACGACGTCACCCCGCCGTGGAACTCCGACTGGACGTCGAACATCAATGTCCAGATGAACTACTGGCCGGCCGAGACCACGGGCCTCGCCGAGTGCCACGAGCCGCTGTTCGACCTCGTCGCCGACCTCGCCGAGTCCGGGCGCTCCACCGCACGGGCCTACTACGACGCGCCGGGCTGGTGCTGCCACCACAACGTCGACCTCTGGCGCGCCACCAACCCCGTGTCGGGTGACCCGGTCTGGGCGCACTGGCCCATGGCCGGGCCGTGGCTCGCCGCCCACCTGTGGGACCACCACCTCTTCCACGGGGACCGCGACTTCCTGGCCGAGCGCGCCTACCCGGTCATGCGCGAGGCCGCCCGCTTCCTCACCCACCTCCTGGTCGAGGACGCCGACGGTGAGCTGCTGACCTGCCCGTCCACCTCGCCCGAGCACCACTTCAGGCTCGTCGACGGCTCCCTGGCCGCCGTCGACGCCGGCTCCACCATGGACTACTGGCTGGCCGCCGAACTCCTCGACAACACCGTCGCCGCCGCCCGCGAGCTCGGTGTCGACCACGAGCCGGCGGACGAACTGAGCCGCGTCCGCGCCCGGCTGCGTCCACCGGCGCTCGGAGCCGACGGCCGCCTGCTGGAATGGCGGGACGACCTCCCCGAGGAGGACCCCGGCCACCGCCACCTCTCCCACCTCTACGGCCTCTACCCGGGCAGCGCCGTCGACCCGCTCGGCGACACCACCCTGCTGGACGCGGCCCGCCGCGCCCTGGTCCGCCGGTTGGAACACGGCGGCGGCGGCACCGGCTGGAGCCTCGCCTGGGTCGCCGCACTCGCGGCCCGCCTGGGCGACGGCGCGCTCACCGGGCACGCCGTGGAGCGCCTGCTCGCGAGCTCGATCGCGCCCAACCTCTTCGACCTGCACCCGCCCCGGCTCTTCCAGATCGACGGCAACTTCGGCATCACCGCCGCCATCGCCGAGGCATTGCTGCAGAGCCACAACGGCATCCTGCGGCTGCTGCCCGCACTGCCCCCGTCCTGGCCTTCCGGCGACGTCCGCGGTCTGCGCGCGAGGGGCGGGCTCACGGTCGGCCTGAGCTGGCGTCAGGGCGTGCTGACCGGAGCCGAACTGCGGGCCGCCCGTGACACGACGGTCGACCTGTACCTGCCCGAGCGCGCGGGCCATCCCGTCATGACCGACGATCGGGGCGACCTGGTCGCGGTCGCCGCGGTGCCCGGCGACGCGCGCCGCCTGCGGGTCCACCTGCCGGCCGGTGGTTGCCGCCGGCTCTCCTACCCGGTGCCGGACATCGGCCACTGACTCTCCGACCTCATCCTGCAACCGGAATACGACAGCCGGCCGTCGAGCGGCCCGGACGCGGTGAGCCTCGTGAAGCGCCCCCACTGAGCCGGCGCTCCGCGAACTGCCGTCACCTGCGCCCCCAGCCGATCAGGTCGGAACTGACTGCCAGTCAATCGACGTTGCCACACGGGCCTTCGCCCGTCTCGGCCTGTCTCGCTGCCTGGCGGGTTCACGAGCCGATCCTGTGGTTCGCGGTGACGTGATGTCAAGTCGCTGTTCACCGCTCGTTCACCATGGAGGATCATCCGGATCCTGCGATCGTTGCCGAGCGGCGGCCATGTCGCATCCGCTCGTATACGGACGCATATCGTGCTCAAAGACTGCAAGTGATCGGATTTGATCGGACACGCTCCTGCAAGGCAGGCTCAGTGCCGCACAGTGGCGGATCAGCCACGGTCCGGCACGGAGGGAGCCGCATGTCCGGGACCGAGCACACCGAACCGACCGCGCACGTTGTCGTCGGGTACACCCCGCAGGAAGGTTTCGTCGCCGTCCAACTCAGCCCGCCTCCGGCGGAGTACGTGTGGCACGACCGGCAGGCCGAGCACCACGAGCAGCGCTTCGGCCCGGGCAACGGCTACCAGCAGTGGCTGGCCGTCGACGTCGACACGGGTGCCGTGTGGTTCGGGGACACCGACTGGCGCACGCAGGGTGGGGATGCCGGCCCCTGGCTGCCGGGCCGCCGCCGGGCCGAGGTCGGGGACGGCGCCCTGCCGTCCCCGACCGTGTTGGTGCACCCGTTCGACCATCGCGTCATCGACGGCCAGGGCGCCGATACCTGGCGGTTCTTCGGCGTGGACGAACTCCACGCACTGGCCCGGCGGGTGCTGCCCCTGGTCCAGCGGGTGATCGGGTCCCTTCATCGTGTGGGCCGGACCGAGGACCTGGAGTGGTCCGCCGAGGCCGCCACGGCCTGGACCGATCTCGAGCAGGCCTGCCGCTTCACGCTCGACGCGGCGGGAACGGTGACCTGGGCCGGAGCCGGCGCGAGCCGGGTTCCCGGATGGCGCATCGAGGTGGCGGACTTCCTCGCGCGGAACCCGGAGCTGTGTGACCCGGCCTGGGCGACGGCTACCGACGCCGAACTGGACGCCTACGCCGCCTACGAACCCGATTCCGGCTACGGAGGCGTGCCGGGACGGATGTGTGCTCCCGTGGACGTCCGTATCGAGGAGGGCTATACCTTCTACGGCCACCGCGCGGCCCTGTACGCCTACCGGGCGGCCGCGTGCGGCGACCGCACACCGGTCGAAGCCGGGCTCTGGCTCCGGGGCAGCGAGGCCGGACGGAGCAGTTGGAAGGCCGCGAAGGTCGTGGGTGCGAGTCTCGCCGACGCCACCGACTGCGTGTTGAGCCACCTCGCCGACACGTTCCGCAGCGCCGCGCTCGACGAAGGCGTGGTCCTCACCGGCCTGATGGCCCACCTTCGGGAACAGCGGGCCGAGGAGCGAGGGGCGGTCGACGAGACGCTCGTTGCCACCGGCCTGGAGCTGAAGCGCCTCGACGAGGTGCTCAAGGAGATCCGACTCGTCCGGAACACGATCCTGACCCGGGTCCTCAGCTGGAGCGACGGGCGGGACGACGAAGCGATCGCCCGGCTGGCGGCGATGTCTCCCGCCGCCGTGGCCGAGTGGCGGGATCGCCTCACCGCCGACGAGGGCCTCTCGCCGGAGTAGCGGGAGGCCACTGCGGGACTCGGCCCGCGGTACGGGTGCCGTCCACCTCAGGCAACGGCAGTCGGCGCCTGTGCCGTGAGTATCTCCTCCGGAGCCGGCAGGGCCCGCGGCGTGTGCCGGGTGTCGATCCGGACGGCGTACAGGAGCGGACGGCGCAGCAGCCGGGAGTCTTGACACCGTGGCGCCCGTGCCCCGAGGATCACCGAGTGAACCTGTCAGACAGCCAGACAGCCAGTTCGATCCCGCGGCGCATCAGCGCCACCGAAGCAGTGTTCGGCCACCTGCGCAGCGCCATCGAGCGCGGTGACTACGCGGTGGGCGACAAGCTCCCGTCCGAAGCGGAGCTGTGCCGGACCCTGGAGGTCAGCCGGCCGGTGCTGCGGGAGGCACTGCGGGCCCTCCAAGCCATGGGCCTGACCGTTTCCAAGACCGGAAAGGGCACCTTCGTCGTGGCGAACACGGTCGAGGACCCCACCTTCGGCGACTACGCGGCCAGTGACCTGCTGGAAGTGCGCCGGCACGTCGAGATCCCGGTCGCCGGGTACGCGGCGCTGCGCCGCACCCCGGGGGACCTGGACCACCTGGCCCACCTGCTCGACCGGATGGAGCGGGAGACCGACACCACCGCATGGGTCGCACTGGACACCGTGTTCCACCTGGCGGTGGCCGAGGCCGCCCAGAACCCGGTGTTCCGCCGGGTCATCGAGGAGATCCGTGACGCACTGGCGCGTCAGTCGACCTTCCTCAACGAGCTGGGCGGTCGGCGCGAGCAGTCCAACTGCGAGCACCGGGCGATCGTCGAAGCGCTGGTGGACGGTTCGGAACACGACGCCGTCGAGGCCATGTCGCACCACCTCCACCGGGTCGAGACGACCCTCACCGACATCGTGCGCCCCAAGCGGGCGGACACCCCCACGGAAGGCAGATCCGAGGCGTGAGCGAGCAGTTCCTCAAAGACGAGAACCGTCCCACGACCCGTCACGTCGATGCCGGGGACACCGGCTACAGCAAGTCCCTGAAACCCCGTCACGTCAACATGATCGCCATCGGTGGCGCGATCGGCACCGGCCTCTTCCTCGGCGCCGGCGGGCGTCTCGCCGATGCCGGCCCCTCGTTGTTCGTCGCCTACGCCGTCTGCGGCCTCTTCGCGTTCCTCGTCGTGCGGGCGCTCGGCGAGCTCGTCCTGTACCGCCCGTCCTCCGGGGCCTTCGTGTCGTACGCCCGGGAGTTCCTCGGGGAGAAGGGCGCGTACACCGCGGGCTGGATGTACTTCCTCAACTGGGCGACCACCGGCATCGCCGACATCACGGCGGTGGCGACGTACACCCACTACTGGCACCTGTTCTCCAGCGTCCCGCAGTGGGTCATCGCGCTCATAGCCCTGGCCGTGGTGCTCACCGTGAACCTGATCTCGGTGCGGATCTTCGGCGAGCTGGAGTTCTGGTTCGCCATCGTCAAGGTCAGCGCGCTGGTGGTCTTCATGGGTATCGGGATCTTCCTGCTGGTCACCCGGCACCCGGTCGACGGCACCGTACCCGGTCCGTCGCTGATCACCGACAACGGCGGCATCTTCCCCCACGGCCTGATGCCGATGCTGCTGATCATCCAGGGCGTCGTGTTCGCCTACGCCTCCGTCGAACTGGTCGGTGTCACGGCCGGGGAGACCGAGAACCCTGAGAAGATCATGCCGAAGGCGATCAACTCGATCATGTGGCGCGTGGGCCTCTTCTACGTCGGCTCGGTCGTCCTGCTGTCGATGCTGATGCCCTGGAACAGGTACACCTCCGGCCAGAGCCCCTTCGTGACCGTGCTGTCCCACATCGGTGTCCCGGCGGCCGGCAGCGTGATGAACCTGGTCGTTCTCACCGCGGCCATGTCCTCGCTCAACTCCGGCCTGTACTCCACCGGCCGCATCCTGCGCTCGATGGCCGTCAACGGGTCCGCCCCGCGCTTCACCGCCCGGATGAGCCGCACCCAGGTGCCGTACGGCGGCATCCTGCTGACCAGCGGCATGTGCGTCTTGGGTGTCGGTCTCAACTTCGTGGTGCCCGCCGACGCGTTCGAGATCGTGCTCAACCTCGCGGCGATCGGCATCATCGCCACCTGGGGCATGATCATGGTCTGCCACCTCTTCTTCTGGCGGAAGACCCGGGCCGGCGAACTGACCCGCCCCGCGTACCGCCTGCCCGGTTCCCCCTGGACCGAAATCGTGACGCTGGCCTTCCTCGCCTCCGTCCTGGTCCTCATGTACGCCGACGGCGGCGCCGGACGCACCACCGTGCTGTGCGTGCCGCTGATCGCCGCCGCACTCGTCGCCGGCTGGTACGCCGTCCGCAGGCGCCCCGCGCGCGAAGCCGCCAGGGCCGACGGCTGAACCGAGCGGCGGCCCACGACGACGCGCGGACCGCTCCCGCCGTCGCCGAGGGCCGCCGCCGGCCGACCGACCGGAAGCGCCCCACCACCGATCGAGGCAGTGATGCACAGAAGTTCCCCCGCGGACGCTCCCGCGATCCGCGAACCCCACCACGTCCCCGTCGCCCACGTCACCCGCGGCGGCATGATCGAGGGGGTCCACTACGGCTCCGTCGTCGTCCTCGCCGCGGACGGCGAAGTCCGGTTCCGGCTCGGTGACATCGAGGCCGCCTGTTACCCGCGGTCGGCCCTCAAGCCGGTCCAGGCCGTCGCCATGGTGCGGGCCGGGCTGCCGCTGGACGGCGAGCTGCTCTCCCTCGCGATGGGCAGCCACTCCGGAGAGGAACGCCACCTCGCCAGCACCCGGCGGATCCTCGAACTGGCCGGCCTCGCCGAGGAGGACCTGCGCAACGTACCGGACCACCCGTACGACCCGGCCGTCCGGGACACCTGGGTGCGAGGTGACCGGCCGCCGTCCCGGCTCGCGCAGAACTGCTCCGGCAAGCACGCCGCGATGCTCTACCTCTGCAAGCTCAACGGCTGGCCCCTGAAGACCTACCTCGACCCCCTCCATCCGCTCCAGCGGGAGATCGCCGACGTCGTCGAGGAGCTGACCGGCCAGCGCACCGCGCACACCAGCGTGGACGGCTGCGGCACCCCGCTGTTCGCGGTCTCCCTGCACGGCCTCGCCCGCGCCGCCGCCCGCATCGCCACCGCGGCGCCGGGCACCCCCGGGTTCCGGGTCGCGGAAGCGCTGCGCGGTCACCCCGAGATGGCCTCGGGCACCGGACGGGACACGGCCGCGTTGATGCGCGCGGTGCCCGGACTGCTCGCCAAGGACGGCTTCGAGGGCGTCCAGATCGCCGCGTTGCCGGACGGCCGCGCCGTCGCCGTGAAGATCGCCGACGGGGCGAACCGGGCGCGCGTCCCGGTGGCGGCCGCCGCGCTGGCGCTGGCAGGAGTCGATCCCCGGCTGCTGGTGGACTGCGCCGGCGAAGCGACGGTCGGCGGCGGCCACCGCGTCGGCGAGGTGCGCCCGGTGCCGGCACTGGCGCCGCAAGCCTGCGCTGCTCCAGCGTGACCGATCCACGACCCCGCACCCGCCTCAGGAAGAGGACCCGCACACCATGATTGCCGCCACCCGCAGCGAGCACGACCTGCTCGGAGACCGCGACATCCCCGCTGACGCCTACTGGGGCGTCCACACCTTGCGTGCCACCGAGAACTTCCCCATCACGGGCACGCCCATCTCCGCCTACCCGCACCTGATCGACGCCCTGGCCGCCGTGAAGGAGGCCGCCGCCCTCGCCAACGAGGAACTCGGCCTGCTGGAGCCGCGGAAGGCCGCCGCGATCGTCGCCGCCTGCCGCGAGATCCGCGGCGGGAAGCTGCACGACCAGTTCGTCGTCGACGTCATCCAGGGCGGCGCCGGCACCTCGACCAACATGAACGCCAACGAGGTCGTCGCCAACCGGGCGCTGGAACTGCTCGGTCACGCCAAGGGCGAGTACCGGCACCTCCACCCCAACGAGGACGTCAACCTCGGCCAGTCCACCAACGACGTCTACCCGACCGCCGTCCGGATCGCGACCGTCGCCGCGGTGCGCGGCCTGCTCGACGCGATGGCCGTCCTCCAGGACGCCTTCGCCCGCAAGTCCGTCGAGTTCCGCGACGTGCTCAAGATGGGCCGCACCCAGCTGCAGGACGCCGTACCGATGACACTCGGGCAGGAGTTCTCCGCCTTCGCCGTCATGCTCGACGAGGACCGCAGCCGACTCGCCGAGGCCGTCGAGCTCATCCACGAGATCAACCTCGGCGCGACCGCGATCGGCACCGGCCTCAACGCCCCCGCCGGATACGCCGAAGCCTCCCGACGCCACCTCGCGGACCTCACCGGGCTGCCCCTCGTCACCGCGGCCAACCTGGTCGAAGCCACCCAGGACTGCGGCGCGTTCGTCCAGATGTCCGGTGTGCTCAAGCGCGTCGCCGTCAAGCTGTCCAAGACCTGCAACGACCTGCGACTGCTGTCCTCCGGGCCGCGCGCGGGCCTCGGCGAGATCAACCTGCCGCCGGTGCAGGCAGGTTCGAGCATCATGCCCGGCAAGGTCAACCCGGTGATCCCCGAAGTCGTCAACCAGGTCGCCTTCGAGGTGATCGGCAACGACGTTGCCGTCACCATGGCGGCCGAGGCCGGGCAGCTCCAGCTCAACGCCTTCGAGCCGATCATCCTGCACTCGCTCTCGGAGTCGATCACCCACCTGCGGGCCGCCTGCCTCACCCTCGCCGAGCGCTGCGTGGTCGGCATCACCGCCAACACCGAGGTGCTGCGCGCGACCGTCGAGAACTCCATCGGCCTGGTGACCGCCCTGAACCCGCACATCGGGTACACGGCCGCCACCGACATCGCCAAGGAGGCCCTCGCCAGTGGTCGGGGCGTGGCCGAACTCGTCCTGGAGAAGGGCCTGTTGCCGGCCGATAGGCTCGCCGCCCTGCTGCGGCCCGAGGTCATCGCCGGTACCGGCGCGCCCGTCGCCTGAGAGCAGGCGCGGTTCGGGAGCGAACGGTGCGCCGCCGCACCGGTCCCGGTGTGGCGGCGCATCGCGTTCATCCGGATCAGGCCGGACCACCCCGCGCGGCGAGTATCGGCAGCCACACGCTCCGCGCGGCTGCGTCGTCCGGCGGGCTGGTGCCGCCGAATCGCCCACCCTGGGCCGGACTCGGGCACTGAACGCCGGCCGGTCGCGTCATCGCTGGTGGGGCGGCGGGGGAGGAAGCGTGTCGGCGCCGGGTGCGGGTTCCGGCCAGACCAGCAGTACGGGGCAGGGCGCGTGGTCGACGACGAAACGGGTCGCGGGGCCGAGGCTGTGCGGGCCGAGGCGCGTGCGGTCGCCGTCGCGGGCGAGGACGAGCAGCTCGGCGCCCTCGGCGGCTGCGACGACCTCGCGCTCGACCCGCCCGGTGCGCTCCACGTGGGCGCAGGGCCGCCCGAGACGCTCGGCCGCGGCGGCGAGCAGGTGCTGGGCCGAGGCCGCCGCCAGGGTCTCCACCCGGGTGCCGGGGTCGCGCTCGCGGTGGCCGCGACCGAGCAGCCCGGCGAACGCGCCGTGCGCGACGCCGGGGATCTCCTGGCCGCTGACGTGGAGCAGGACGATCTCCGCCTCCCGGGGTGCGTGGGCGCGGGCGGCGTCCACGCAGGCGGGCCAGGTGCCTTCGGTGATCCAGACGACGACGGTCACGCGGTCAGCCTCCGATGATGTGCAGGGACCCCCACAGTGCCACCACGGCCGTTGCCAGGGCGGCGGGCACGACGAGCAGTCCGAGCCGGGTGAACTCGCCCAGGCCGACCTCGGTGTCGTGCTCGCGCACGATGCGCCGCCACAGCAGGGTGGCCAGCGAGCCGGCGTACGTGAGGTTGGGGCCGATGTTCACCCCGAGCAGCACCGCCAGCACCGCGCCGGCACCGGACGGGGCGGCCAGCGGGAGCAGCACGAGGGTGGCGGGCAGGTTGTTGATGACGTTCGCGAGCACCGCCGCCAGCGCCGCGATGCCGAGCAGGGCGGGCAGCGAGGCGCCGTGGGGGACGAGGTGCCCGAGCGCGGAGGCCAGCCCGTTGTCGACGACGGCCCGGACCACGATGCCGAGCGCCAGCACGAAGGCGAGGAACGGTACGGCGGCCGAACGCACGATCGCGACCGGGGTGGTGCGTCGCCGGACCAGGGCCCGGACGGCGAGCGCGAGCGCGCCGGCCAGGGCCGCCCAGGCCGGATCGACACCGACGATCGAGGTCAGGACGAATCCGGCGAGTGTGCAGGCGACGGTGACGAGGGCGAACAGCGGCATCTCCGGGGCCGCCGCCTCGCCCGCGGACGGGGCGCCCGCGTCCAGGTCGGCGGCGAAGAACCGGCGCAGCACCACGTACTCCACACCGATGGCCGCCAGCCACGGCAGCGCCATCAGCGCGGCGAAGCGGGTGAAGCTCAGCCCGCTGGCGGCGAAGGCCAGCAGATTGGTGAGGTTGGAGACCGGCAGCAGCAGCGAGGCGGTGTTCGACAGGTGGGTACAGGCGTACAGGTGCGGCTTGGGGCGCGCGCCGAGCCGGGCCGCGGTGACGAACACCACCGGCGTCAGCAGCACCACGGTGGCGTCCAGGCTGAGCACCGCCGTGACCACCGAGGCGACCCCGAACACCTGCACCAGAAGCCGCCGCGGACTCCCGGCCGACGTCCGGGCCATCCACGCCCCGCAGGCGCGGAACAGACCCTCGTCATCACACAGCTGCGCCAGCACCAGCACGGCCGCCAGGAACCCGATCACCGGCCCGAGCCGCTGCGCCTCGGCCAGGGCGTCCGACGGCGAGATCGCTCCGACGGCCACCACCAGCCCGGCCGCCGGGACCGCGACCACCGCCTCCGGCCAGCCCCACGGCCGCACCACCGCGCAGGCCAGCACCAGCACCAGCAGCCCGACGGACAGGGCTTCCGCGGATGACGTACTCAGGGTCTTGCTCCTCGCAGGTGACGGTGACCGCCCACCGATCCGGAAACACGCAGGTGAGCCGGTAGGAATGTACCGGTCGCGACAGCCCCGTCGGCGTCGGCGCGGGGGAGGTGCGCGATGCGCAAGACGTGGTATCCGGGTACCCCCCACCGCCTCGACCGCCGCCGAGGTCGCACGGTGTCCGAGCCACGGCGCGGCACGAACACTCTGTTAACGCTAACAGAACCTTTGCGAAAAATGTGGCATGGCCTCATAAAGTACCAGGTCAGGGCCGATTGATGGGGGATTCGAACATGTTGACGCGCTCATGGTTCGCTCATACGCTCCGGGGCACCGGATTCCCGCGGCTGTCCTCCGATCGGAGCACCGATGTCCAAGCCCAGCCTCCGTCATGCCTTGGTCCGCTCCGTCCTCGTGGGCGCGCTCGGCGCGGCCGCCTCGCTGGGCGGCCTGGTCGGCGCGCCGGCCGCGCACGCCGACACCGGGGGCGGCTCGTTCTCCGTGCTGACCTACAACGTCGCCGGCCTTCCGCAGGTCCTGTCCAGTGCCTCGACCGACCGGCAGAGCAGCACCACCGCCATCGGCGGCCGGCTGGCGCCGTACGACGTCGTGAACGTCCAGGAGGACTTCAACTACCACGCCGCGCTGTACGCCGCCGACTCGCACCCGAACCGCACGGCGACCAGTGGCGGGGCGGGCATCGGCAGCGGCCTCAACACCCTGTCCGACCTCGCCCACGACACCGACGACTTCGAGCGGGTCACGTGGAAGGACTGCCGGCTGGACTCCGGAGACTGCCTCACTCCCAAGGGGTTCACCTTCATGCGGACCCGGCTGGCCGAGGGCGTGTACGTGGACTTCTACAACCTCCACGCGAACGCGGGGACGGCGGTCGGCGACGAGGCCGCCCGCGCCGCCAACCTGGCGCAGCTCACCGACTACATCAGGACCCACTCGGCCGGGAACGCCGTCGTCGTGGCGGGTGACACCAACACGCGCTACACGCGTGCCGACGACACCATCGCCGCCTTCGCCGCCGACAACCGGCTGACCGACGCGTGGGTGGGGCTGGAACGCGGCGGCGTGGCACCGATCAGGGGTGCCGACCCGCTGCTGTGCGACCAGAACGCGCCCACCGACACCTGCGAGGTGGTCGACAAGGTCCTGTACCGCGGCAGCGCGCTCGTCTCGCTGACCGCGACCTCGTACGCCAACAGGCACGCAGACTTCCTGGACGGCTCCGGCACGATGCTCTCCGACCACGACCCGATCGCCGTGGGCTTCACCTGGAGCCGGAACCCGGCCTATCTGGCGAGCGAGCAGTTCGGTGGCCCGCACGGCGACTTCTACGACGACATCGACCGCGTTCCGGCCGGTGCGCGGGCCGCCGTGGTCAGCCTGCGGGCCGGCGCCCGGGTCGACCAGGTCGGACTGACCCTCGCCGACGGCACCGCCCTCACCCACGGCGGCTCCGGCGGCACCGCCTCCTCGCTCACCCTGGGCAGCGGCGAGTACGTCAGCTCGGCGACGCTCTGCCAGGGCTCGTACAACGGGCACACCCGCGTCTTCCACGCCTCGTTCACCACCAACCTGGGCCGGACCCTGGCCGGCGGCAGCACCACCGCCGACTGCGTGACCCGCACCGCGCCCGCCGGCTGGCAGATCGCCGGGTTCCACGGACGCGCCGGTGACGAGGTCGACAAGCTCGGCTTCCTGTTCACCCGCCGCTGACCCCCCCCGACTCCCCGGCCCGGGCCGGGGACCGTCCCCGCTCCCGCACGCCGCTCCGCCCGCCAGGCCCACCACAGGAAGACCAGCATGAACGATCAGCCCACCCTGGACCGCCGCCGCTTCCTGCGGAACTCCGCAGGCACCTCGGTCGGCATCCTCGCCGTGCCCACGGTCCTGAGCCTGTCGGCCGCCCCGCAGCGGGCCGCCGCGGCGCCCGGCGGCCCCGCCCGGAGCACCGCCTTCGTGGACTCCTACGCGACCAACACGATGGCCGACCTCACCCCGGAGGGGAACGCGGCCGTACGCATCCTCACCGGGATGAACCGGATCTGGCACACCGGCGGGTCGTGGAACGACGGCTCACCACTGCTGGCCGACGTCCTGCGCGCCAACGTGCGCTACTGCGTGCGGGCCACCACGCGGCGCACCGCGGCGCAGGCCCGGGAGGCCTTCATCTACGACCGCCAGCACCAGAGCTACGCCGTCATCGCCGGCCTCGGCCCACTCGCCGACCCGTACCGGACGGGCGCCCGGGCCGTCACCTCCATCACCACGGCGCCCGACTCCACCCCGCCCGCGAAGGTCGACGACGCCGTCCCCGCCGACGCGCCCGCCGGGTCCGCGCTCGGCGCCGGGGCCGTCGACTCGGAGCTGGGGCAGGTGGTGGCCCTGGTCAACACGCTCCGCGGACCGTACGCCTCCGGCAACCCCGCCAAGTACGCCTACCGGTACCCGCGTCCCTGGCGGCTGACCGAGGACAGCGCGGTGGTCGACACCGGCACCACCGACGCCCTCGGCTACCCGGTCTATGCCTCGGACGTCGCCGTCGCCCCACAACTGCTGCGCCAGCGCAGCACCTCGCCGGTCGACGACGGTGGCTTCGTGAGCGGGCACACCAACGCCTTCCACCTGGCCGCGCTGGCCCTCGCGTACGCGGTGCCCGAACGCTTCCAGGAACTGATCGCCCGGGCGTTCGAGCTCAGCCACACCCGGATCACCGCGGGCATGCACTCCCCGCTCGACGTCATCGGCGGCCGGACGCTCGCCACCGCGCTCGCCGCGGCCACCCTCGCCGACCCGCGCAACGCCGCCCTCAAGACCGCCGCCCGGAGCCAGGCGGCCGCGTACCTCCAGGCGAAGACCGGCACCACGGCCGACACCCTGTACGCCTTCGCCCACCGGGCCACTGCGGCCGAGGACCCGTACGCCGACCGAGCGGCCAACGCCGAGCAGGTCACCCGGCGGCTGACGTACGTCCTGCGCCGCGGCGGCCGGGACGTTCCGATGGTCGTGCCCAAGGGCGCCGAGGTCCTGCTGGAGACCCGGCTGCCCTACCTCGACGCCGCCCAGCGCCGCGAGGTGCTGCGCACCACCGCCCTGCCCTCCGGCTACGTCCTGCTGGACGGCCCGGAGATGTGGGGCCGGCTCAACCTGTTCGCCGCGGCCGACGGTTACGGCTCGTTCGAGCGGGACGTGACCGTGGAGCTGAACGCCGCCGACGGCGGGTTCCGCGCGGCCGACGCCTGGCGCAACGACATCGCCGGGCCCGGCGGCCTCACCAAGCGCGGCACCGGGACGCTGACCCTGAGCGGCACCAACCGCTACACGGGCCCCACCGTGGTGGCGGCCGGAGTCCTCGCGGCCGGCTCGCGTGACGCCCTCGGGCGCGGCGACGTCCAGGTCCTCGGCGGCATCCTGCGGGTGGATACCGAGCGGGGCGCCGTCCGGGTGCACGGCGACTACCTGCAGTCGGCCACCGGAACGCGCCTGGAGTTGACGCTCCATCACCGCAATGCCCCGGCCCTGACGGTCGCGGGCCGGGTGACGCTCGGCCCCGGGGCGCAGCTCGTCCTGCGGCTGCCGGACGCCGGCGCGCTGGGCGACGACGTGGTGCTGCCGGTGATCGGCGGGCGCACGCCGCAGGGCGGGTTCGGCAGCGTCACGGTCGAGGCGGGCGGGTACCGGGCGACGCCGCTCTACACCCATGACGGCCTCGCGGTACGGCTGACCCGCTGCTGACCCGCCACACTGACCGGCCGCAGACCGGCCGCAGACCGGCCGCAGACCGGCCGCAGACCGGCCGCAGACCGGCCGCAGACCGGCCGCAGACCGGCCGCAGACCCGCCGCCGACCCGCCGCAGACCCGCCGCCGACCTGCTGCTGACGGCACCGGTGCGTTCCCGAGACCGAGGAGGCAACACCCCATGACCGTGGCCGCGACCAACTGGGCCGGGAACATCACGTTCGGCGCCGAGCGGTTCCACGAGCCGCGCTCCGTAACCGAGTTGCGGCGGATCGTCGCAGGCAGCCGGTCCGTGAGAGTCCTCGGGACCGGGCACTCGTTCAACGCGATCGCCGACACCACGGGCGACCTGGTGTCCGTCGCCGGCCTGCCCCGGGCGGTCGAGCCGGACGAGCGGACCCGCGCGGTCACGGTGAGCGCCGGGATGCGGTTCGGCGAGCTCGCCGGGGTGCTGGACCGGGCGGGATTCGCGCTGCACAACCTCGGGTCGCTGCCGCACATCTCGGTCGCGGGCGCGTGCGCCACCGGGACGCACGGATCGGGGGTGGCCAACGGCTGCCTCGCCACGGCGGTCCGGGCCGTCGAGCTGGTCACGGCGGACGGCGCCCTGGTGACGATCGGCCGGGGCTCGGCGGAGTTCCCCGGTTCGGTCGTGGCCCTGGGCGCCCTCGGCGTGGTCACCCGGCTGACCCTGGACGTGGTGCCGGCCTTCGGCGTCCGGCAGTGGGTCTACGAGGGCCTGCCGACGGCGGTGCTGCGGGAACGGTTCGACGAGATCATGGCGGCGGCGTACAGCGTCAGCCTCTTCACCGGCTGGCGTGCGGACCGCATCGACCAGGTCTGGCTCAAGCGGCGGGGCGGCCCCGACGCGCCCCGGACCTGGCTCGGCGCGGTGCTCGCCGACGGCCCGCGCCACCCCGTGCCGGGGTGCCCGCCCGAACCCTGCACGCGGCAACTGGGCGTCCCGGGCCGGTGGCACGCCCGGCTCCCGCACTTCCGGGCGGACTTCACTCCGAGCAGCGGCGACGAACTGCAGTCCGAGTACTTCGTCGACCGCGCCGACGCCGTCCGCGCCTTCGACGCACTGGACGCCGTCAGGGAACGGATCGCACCGGCCCTGCAGATCGGTGAGATCCGCACCGTGGCGGCCGACGCGCTGTGGCTCAGCCCCGCCTACCAACGCGACTGTGTCGCCTTCCACTTCACCTGGCACCCCGATGCGGCGGCCGTGGCGGACGCGGTCAGGACGGTCGAGGAGGCCCTGTCCGCCTTCGCCGCGCGGCCGCACTGGGGCAAGGTCTTCACCACGGCGCCCGAGGCGATCCGGGAGTCGTACCCGCGCTGGGAGGACTTCCGGGAGCTGCTGGGCGACATCGACCCGGCGGGCAAGTTCCGCAACGAGTTCGTCGCCCGCCACTTCGACATCGGGTAGTACGGACTCCTGGGGACCCAGGCTTCCGTGCCTTCGCCGATCGCTCGGGGACCCCGGCCGACGTGCGGCCGGGGTCCCCGACGGCTCACGCTGCCGCGCAGGTCGGGAGGCCGTTCGGTCACCACCGCCCGTGCCTCAGGTCACCAGCGACGATCTCAACTTCCACACCGCCGGCGCGCCCGCCTCGAGGGAGGTCCGCCGTGAGCCGGCTAGTTCTTGATGGCGACACCCGCGTAGAACGACACCTGGGCATCCGTGACAGTGTCCGGCGACCCGTCGGCAGCGTCCTCGTCCGGGCGCCAGCGGTGGGCGGGCACGATCCCGGGTTCCAGCAGGTCCAGCCCCTCGAAGAGGGTCTCGAACTCGGCGCGGGGCCGTAGCCGCAGCGTTGTGCCCGCCTTGTTGTAGATCTCCTGCACCATCGGCGCGCCCTCCGGGTCCAGCTCCGCCGTGGCGTGCGAGAGCACCAGCGCCGAGCCCGAGGGCAACGGCTTCAGGAGCCGCTCCACGATCGTGCGTGCCTCACCGAGATCCGGGACGAAGTGCAGCAACGCCACCATCGACAACACCACCGGCTGCCCCAGGTCGAGCGTCCGCGCCACCTCAGGGGCGCTCAGGATGGAGTCCGGATCCCGTACATCGCCGTGGACGTATGCCGTCCGCCCCTCCCGCGTGCTGGTCATCAGCGCCCGCGAGTGCGCGAGCACGATCGGGTCGTTGTCCGCGTAGACCACCCGCGCCTCCGGAGCCACCGACTGCGCGACCTCGTGCAGGTTCGGGGAGGTGGGAATGCCCGTGCCGACGTCCAACCACTGGCGCAGGCCCCGCTGCGCCAGCGTCCGGGTCGCCCGGTGCATGAACGCCCGGTTCGCCCAGACCGCGATCCGCATGGTCGGGAACACCGTGAGCACTCGCTCGGCGGCCTCGCGGTCCACCTCGTAGTGGTCCTTGCCGCCCAGGAACCAGTCGTACATGCGGGCGCTGTGCGGTATGTCCTGCCGTATGACGGTGCTGAGCGGCTTCTCCAGGCCCGGATCTTCCACGTTCATCGCCGCTGCTCCCCGCTTCCTCCCCGCGGCCGCAGCACGACCGGAAGGACGATATGACTTGACGTATGGTCAGTAGTGTGACAGGTGGGGCGGGCAAGATGCCAGTAGCCCGCCGCTCACCAGCCTGCGGCGGATCGGTGCCCGGCCGGAGCGGCGCCGGGGAGAGGACGGACGCTCCGGGAGCGGTACCCCCCGCCGGGCGTGCCGGACGACGAGAGCGGGGAGCACGGCGGTGCGCAGACCTGCACCTTCTGCGGTCAGGACCGAGCGGACCGGCCGGGCGGGGCTGAGACGTCCCGCCCGGCCGGTCGGGGGTTGGGGTCGGGCGGGCGTTACTTGGCGGGTCGCTCGGCCACGCAGAGGATGTTTCCTTCGCTGTCCTTGAACCAGGCGGCGCGCAGGCCGTCGCTGCCTTCAGCGATGCCGTCGACGGTTTTCAGGCCCGGGAAGTCGTACTCCTCGAACGTGATGCCGCGGGCTCGCAGCGCCGACACCTCGCCGTCGAGGTCGGCAACCTTGAAGCTGGCCAGGGTGTGTGCGGCCTGGCCTCCGCTCGGTGTCTCGTACATCCCGAACCGGGTGCCGCCGCTCTCGAAGGTGAGGTCCTCGGGGGTCTCCTCGACGAGCTTCAGGCCCAGGGTGTCGGTGTAGAAGGCCCTGGCCCGCGCCAAATCGGCGGCGGGGATCATGGCCAGCACCTGTGCGTCTCCCAGCATGGTGATTCGCCTCCTTCTGCTTCCAGGCTAGGCACCTCGAGGCAGGTGCGCCCACGGACGGGATCGGCGGCTCCACAGCGTGCGCGGCAGGTGGCTGGGCGTTACGCGGGCGCATTCCTTGGCCTTCACGCAACGTGGTCGGTCGGCAGCCGATTCATCACCGGCCCTGCGGCCGGCCGGCCCGTACACGCTCCAGGACTCCGCCGTCGCCTCCGAGGCCCGGGCCCGCGCCGGGTCGCCTGGACCTTCGGCATACCCGAGAGCGCCTACCATCCGCAGCGCGAGACCTGACCGGGTCCGGTTCCCGCCCCCGGAGCAGGCCGCCGAGCTACGCGTGTTGACCCTTACCCCACGTCAGGCCGCACGGTGGGGTACAGCGAACGCACGAAGGCACGGATGCACGCATGCACGCATGCACGGATGTACGGGAGGGATTCATGAGCTGGTCGGTGGGACAGGTCTCCGGATTCGCCGGGGTGACCATTCGGACCCTGCACTACTACGACCGGTCCGGGCTGCTGTCACCCAGTGAACGCAGCTCGGCCGGCTACCGGCTCTACAACGGCGCGGACCTCGCCAGGCTTCAGCAGATCCTCTTCTACCGGGAACTCGGCTTCCCGCTCGACGAGATCGCCGACATTCTGGCCGACCCGCAGGCCAACGCCCTCGAGCACCTGGTGGCGCGACGGCAGGCCCTCACCGAGCAGATCGCCCGGCTGCAGAAACTGGTCGACGTCGCCGAGCGGGCCATCGACGTCCAGCGCACGGGGGTCGAACTCGGCCCGGAGGAGCGCTTCGAGGTCTTCGGCGACGTCGTCTTCGACCTCAGCTACGCCGCCGACGCCCACCTCAAGTGGGGCGAGCGGGAAAGCCACCGGGAGGCGCTGGCCCGCGCCGCCACCCACTCGAAGGAAGACTGGCGGCAGCTGATGGCGGAGGCCGCCGGGTGGCGCCGTCGACTGCTGGCCGCCTTCGACGAGGGCCTCCCGGCCGACCACGAGGCGGTGCTGGACCTCGCCGAGGAGCACCGGCAGCACATCACCCGGTGGTTCACGCCCTGCCCGCCCGAGATGCACTGCCGGATCGCCGACGACTACGAGGCGGACGCCCGGGCCTTCGCGCTCGTCGTTCCGGCTGCCGAGCAACGCCCGGAGCTGGCCGGATACCTCCGGACGGCCATCGGCCACAACGCCGAACGGCACGGCGCGAGCGGCTCCGAGGTGACGCGATGAGGATCCTGGTGATGGCCGCAGGCTCCCACGGTGACGTCGCGCCCTACACCGGGCTCGGGGTGCACCTGCGTGGCGAGGGACACCAGGTCGCGCTCGCCGCGCCGGAGACCTTCCGCGAGCTGGTGGCCGGCAGCGGCCTCGAGTTCCGCTCGCTGCCGGTCGACCCGCGCGGGGCGCCCACCGGTCCGGAGGGCGGGCGCTCCGAACTGCTCGCGCGAGCCGCCGCGTTCATCGACCGGCTCGGTGACGGGCTCGCCGACGCGGCCGCGCCCGGTGCCGATCTGCTGCTGCTCGGCACCACCACCGCGCCGCTGGGCTGGCACCTCGCCGAGGCGATGGACGTACCGAGCCTCGGGGTCTACCTCCAACCCACCCTGCCGACGGGGGAGTTCCCGCCGGTCGTCGGCGGGAGCCGCTCGCTGGGCAGGTGGGGCAACCGGGCCGCGGGGGCGCTCGGCCAGCGGGTCGTGGACCGCCTGCACACCGGGGCCGCGCGTCGGCTGAGGTCGCGGCTGGGCCTTCCGGCAGGGTCGCAGGGCGCCCGGCGGCGGGCCGTGGAGCGGGCGAACTGGCCGGTGCTGCACGGGTTCAGCCCCACCCTCGTGCCGCGCCCGGCCGACTGGCGGGACGGGTTGCAGGTGGTCGGCAACTGGTGGCCGCACGTCGCGGCGGACTACCGGCTCCCGGCCGAGGTCGAGGACTTCCTGCGGGCCGGACCACCGCCGGTGTTCATCGGGTTCGGCAGCATGGCGGCGGGGCAGGGCGAGCGGCTGGGCGCCCTCGCGGTGGACGCGCTGCGGCGGGCGGGAGTCCGGGGTGTGCTGCAGGCGGGCTGGGCCGGGATCGCGGAGGAGGACGACGACGTGTTGAGCGTCGGGGAGGTGCCGCACGCCCACCTCTTCCCCCGCATGGCGGCTGTGGTGCACCACGTCGGCGCCGGCACGGCGGCCGCGACCCTCCGCGCCGGTGTCCCGAGCGTTCCGGTCCCGGTGATGGCGGACCAGCCCTTCTGGGCCGACCGGCTCGTCCGGGCCGGCACCGCCACCGCGCCGATCCGGTTCGCCGACCTGACGGCTGCCGGGCTGGCGGAAGCCATCCGCCGGGCCGTCGAGGGCCGGCCACTGCGCACGCGGGCGGAGGCGGTGGCTCGCGCGATGGCGGAGGAGAACGGCGCGGCGCGGGTCGCGGAAGCGGTGGCAGCCGTGGGGGGTGGTCGGCAGGCCGGTGTCATGGGGCGGGGGCGGTGAGGCGCGGGTGCCGGCAAGGGCGATGATGCGAGGGAGGGGAGCGAGTGAGCGGCCAGGTCCGGCCCGTCGCCGGGTGACCGGGTGACCGGGAGACCGGGAGACCGGGACGACGGGGTGCGGCAGACCTCACGGCGCTCGGGCGATCAGGACGGGCTGGAAGAACCCGGTGTCGGCGGGCGCCCGCCAGTCGGCCCCGGCGAAGCCGGCCTCCTCGGCGAAGGCGCTCAACTGCGCCTGGGTGAGGGCCCAGTAGGTGGACCGGTGGACGTCGACCCGCCACTGCCCGGCGTCGTCGGGCAGCAGCTGGAACAACTCCAGGTCGTACCGCTCGCCGTCCTCGTGCCACTGCCAGAGCTGGAAGACGACGGACCGCTGCCCCTCCCGCTCGGCGGTCTGCGGCGCGCTGGAGGACGGCCGGCTGCGGCGCAGCTCGTCGTACGGGCGGGTGGTGAGCAGCAGCAGACCGCCCGGGCGCAGGACGCGGCGCATCTCGCCGAGCGCGGCCAGGACGTCCTCGGGGGTGAGCAGGTGGGGCAGCGCGTTGTCCGCGCAGACGACGACATCGAAGCGGCCGTCAGGGAAGGGGAGTTGCCGCATGTCGGCGGCCGCGGTGGGGAGGGCGAGCCCGCGCCGGGTGGCCTCGGCGGCGGCGCGGTGGGCGGCCACCGGGCTGATGTCCGTGCCGGTGACCCGGTGCCCGAGCTCGGCGAGCCCGATGGCCTGGGTGCCGATGCCGCAGGCGCAGTCCAGCACCTCGGCGGCGCGGTCGCCGAGCCGCTCGCGGATCAGGGCGTCCAGCGCGGCGCCCTGGCGGGCGACGGAGGCGTCCCAGTCGGGGTAGAGGAGGTGGTAGCCCGCCGCGAGGGCGTCGTAGAAGCGCGCGATGGGGGAGCTGCTCATGGCGCTATCCTCGCGGAGGAGCACCGGCGCGGAGTACTGGTTTCGACAGGGTTCACGGGCCGGGGCGAGGAAGCCGAGCAGGGGGACGGATGCAACCCGCGCAGGATCGGCGGACGGGCCCGGAGCAGCCGGTCGAACTGCCCGAGGGTTCCTGGTGGGACTGGGACGTCTTCTCCTGGCGCCCGGGCGAGTTGCGCCTGGCCGCCGGGTACGACCTCGCCTACCACCACGGCCTGGAGCTGGTCTTCGCCGACCCGCTGTACGTCCGCTGCCCGGCGGACTTCCACGACCCGGTGTTCCGCGCGCCCACGCCGGAGGAGCGGCGGCTGGTCGGGCGGCAGTGCGGCGAGCCGCCTGGCGTGCTGGTCGCCTTCGAGGCGGACGGCGGTGGCACGGAGCCGGTGTCCGGGCTGATCGCCGCCGGGAGCCTGGAGGTGCGGGTCGGGTGGGTCCTGCGGCACGGACGGGGCACGGAATCCGGTGGCCGTGCGGTGCCGTCGCCGGGATGATGCGGGCATGCGCACCTTCGAAGAGTTGATCGCCGAGGCCCAGGCCGTGTCCGTGGACGGCTGGGACTTCTCCTGGCTGGACGGCCGGGCCACCGAGGAACGCCCCTCCTGGGGCTACCAGCGGCTGCTGTCCGAACGGCTGGGCACGGCGACGGCGGCTCTGGACGTCCAGACCGGCGGTGGCGAGGTGCTCGCCGGGGCCCTGCGGCTCGCCGAGCCGCAGGGGCTGCCGACGGTCCTCGCGGCCACCGAGTCCTGGCCGCCGAACATCGCCCGCGCCACGCGGCTGCTGCACCCGCTGGGTGCGGTGGTGGTCGCCGACCGGGACGAGCCTCCGCTGCCCTTCGCCGACCAGGCCTTCGACCTGGTCAGCAGCCGCCACCCGGTGCGGGCCTGGTGGCCGGAGATCGCCCGGGTGCTGCGGCCCGGCGGTAGCTACTTCGCCCAGCACGTGGGCCCGGCGTCCGTCTTCGAACTGGTCGAGTACTTCCTCGGGCCGCAGCCGGAGGCACGCGAGGGCCGCCGGCCCGAGGTCGAGAGCGAAGAGGCCCGGGCCGCCGGGCTGGACGTGGTGGACCTGCGCTCCGAGCGGCTGCGCATGGAGTTCCGCGACATCGGCGCGGTGGTGTACTTCCTGCGCAAGGTGATCTGGATGGTCCCGGGCTTCACCGTCGACGCCTACCGGGACCGGCTGCGCGAACTGGACGTCCGGATCCGGGCCGAGGGCCCGTTCGTGGCCCACTCGGCGCGCTTCCTGATCGAGGCGCGCAAGTAGATCGACCGATCCGGTGTCCGCATCGTACAGATATGGAAGGGTTGAGGAAAGACCGGAAGGTCCGGCTGGCCGTCCCTGCTGAGAGCACCGTTTGATCCAGGAGACGGCCCGACATCGCTCTGAACTGGACGGATGCCCCGTGCAGTCGTGCGTATGAGAGCTCTTCGACAGGTGCCGAGCGGTCGACTCCAGTCGGGGGCTCCTCGTGTGGGGGCGTCGAGAGTGGTCGAGTCTCACGTCTGTGCTCGTTGGACAGGGTTTGCTCGTACCTATGCTGACCTCTTGCTGACCGCGCTTGATGGCTAATCAGGTATATTTCGCGGCCACAGTGATGCGCCTGACTGCAGTGACCGCCCCTCGCATCCTGCGAGGGGGCCTGGCCCCGCCGTCGTGTCGGCCAGTCTCACCCCTGCCATCGCGCAACTTCGACAAGGCCCTGATCGGCCTGGCGGGGTTCGCGGGGATGGGGAGGGAGACGGTCACCTCGGGCGGGTGGTCGAGTGTGTTCTTCACCGTGCAGTGACCGACGACGGCCAGCAGACCGGCTGCCCGCTCGGGAGGCATGTCGGGGGCGGTGACCTCGATGGACACCGAGGCGATCCGGGCCGGACGGTCCCGGGCCATGGTGTAGTCGGCGGTGACCCGCAGGCCGTCCCTGCCCAGGTTGTGCCGATCGAGGTAGCTTCCGGCGTAGTGGGCGGTGCAGGAGGCCAAGGCGGCGGCGCACAGTTCGACGGGCGTCGGCGCGGAGTCGCCGCCGCCGGCGTCGATCGGCTGGTCGACGCTCAGGGCGTGGGAGCGGATGCCGATGGCATACGTGTCCCGCTCGACCGGGTCCACCTCGATTCGCCCGGCGGGAAGGATGCCGGGCCGCTCGACCGCGGCGGCCTGGCGGAGCAGCATCCCGGCCAGCTGTCGGGCCTCGGTCGGGGTGAGCGAGGCCCAGACATCGTTCGTGTCATACGGTTCGCGAGCGGTGTCGAGGACGACGCGGCCGGTGTCCGGCAGGACCTCCGGGGTGTAGCGGGATACGGCGACGGTCCGCCCGGAGGCGGTGTGCATCAGCTGCTGGGTGGTGGTGTGAGAGTCGTGGGTCAGCACGGCCGTGCCTCCGGTGCTCAGGGCCCGGCACGGCGAACCGGACCGCTGCTGTCCAGCAGACCGCCGCCGGGGGTGAAGAGGAAGGGCCGTTGGACCCGCCGGTGGGCCCCATCGGCGATCCCGGAGGGAGCACGTCGCAGCATGCCCGACGAGGCCGGATGCGGCTGCTGGAGACGGCGGAGTTCCACCTCGGCATCGGCCGGCGGGCCCCGGGGCCGTTGGACCCTCGCCCG
This sequence comes from Kitasatospora sp. NPDC034023, assembly GCF_055575795.1. NCBI lineage: Bacteria > Bacillati > Actinomycetota > Actinomycetes > Kitasatosporales > Streptomycetaceae > Kitasatospora > Kitasatospora sp. NPDC034023. The sequence continues at coordinate 6,870 of NZ_JBVIRY010000010.1, read as the reverse complement.
ACACGCTGGTCCGGCGGATGCTGGAACCACCGGCGCTCCCCGCCGGCAGGGAGTGAAACCACCATGACCACCGAAACCGTCCTCACAGCCCCCGACCTGCACCTGCTGGCCGAAGCCGGCGGCGCGGCGCCCTCGCTGCACAACAGCCAGCCCTGGCGCTTCCGCCCCACCCCCGACCTGCTCGCCCTGGAGGTCCACGCGGACCTCGACCGGGCCGTCCCGGCCGCCGACCCCGACGGCCGGGCGATGCACATCTCGATCGGCGCCGCCGTGTTCAACCTGCGGGTGGCCGCCGCCCACCTCGGCCGGGAGGCCGCCGTCCGACTGCTGCCGGCCGGCGCCGACGCGCAGCCGCGAGCCGTCCTCGACCTCTCCGCCCCGGCCCGTTCACCGCAGCCCTTCGGCGCCGACCTCTACCCCGCCATCGCGGGACGCCACTCCAGCCGACAGCCGTTCACCAACCGGGACGTCCCCGAGGCGCTGGTCGCCGACCTCATCACGGCCGCCCGGGACGAAGGCGTCACCCTCACCATGCTGGAGGAACACGGCGTTCGCCGCGTCCTCGCCCTCACCTTCGAGGCCGAGGCCCGGATCGCCGCGGACGTCACCCGCGAGGCCGAGACCCGACGCTGGCTGCGCCTGGAACCCTCCTACGACGGCATCCCGCTCGCGGCCCTCGGCTCGCACGACCGCGACGCCCGCGTCCCGATGCGCGGCTTCGCCGGCCACCCGCCGCGCCACACCACCGCGGCCGAACGCTTCGAGGCGCTGCCGCAACTGGCGACCCTCAGCACCCACCTCGACACCCCGGCCGACTGGCTGCGCACCGGGCAGGCGATGGAGCGCGTGTGGCTGCTCGCCACCGTCCACGGCTTGCGCGCCTCCGTCCTGCACCAGGCCGTCGAGATCCCGGACACCCGCTGGCGCCTGCGCGACCCCGCTGAAGGGCCCGGGCACGTCCAGCTCGTGCTGCGCCTCGGCTACGGCCCGCCCGGTGCGGCCAGTCCGCGCCGCGCGGTGGAGGACGTTCTCGACCCGGCCGAGGGGTAGCGGGAATCGTCTGCCATCCCGGTTCATCTCCTGTGCGCAGGAGATGAACCGGACATCTTCCGCTGCCCCGAGACCCGACCGGCTTCGGGGTGGACGGGTTTCCGGGGTCAGCCGGGGCCGCTTGCCAGCGTGTGCGACATGCCGTCCAGGGCCAGTTGCATCGCCTGCCGTGGCCGACCTTGTCGACCACGGCCGAAGTGCGGCCCTCGATGCCCCGGGCCGCGAACTCGTGCTCCACCACTTGGTGCAGCCGTGGGCCGAAGGCCTGGACGTAGCCGGACTCGTAGGTGGTCCAGGTGAGGTGGACGAGCGAGCGGAGGTCCGACCGGCGCAGCCGGGTGTCCACCATCAGCGCGATCTCGTACAGCGGCCCGGCGCACTTGTTGTTCGGCGGGACGTGGAACAGCACCCGCCGGTGTTGTCCTGCTCGGGCGGCGCCCTTGAGGTCCTGGAACCGCCGGCCCGGCGACCGCATCTGCCGGGGCGTCCACGGTGGATGCGGAGCGGGGCCTCCTCGGCTCCGAACGGAAGGTAGATGGTGTTGGGCTTGAACAGGAAGTCCTCCTGGTCGGCGGCGAGCGACAGCCGGACGCGGTCGCCGAGCAGACGGCGCGGACCGAAGGCCGTCTCCAGGCCTGCGAAACCCCCCCGCCGACCACGAGGACGTGCGGTTTCGAAGTCATCGCGGGGTCCGTGCCTTCCTACTCGGGCTCGATGACCGGAGGGCCCTCGGGGCGGATGATCCGGCCGCTGATCCCGGCGGGCTTGATGCGCATCCAGGTGTCCCGGGTACCGCCCGCCCAGGGGTGGGGGTCGGCGTGCTGTTCGAACCAGCGCACGACCTCGTCGTCGGAGACGGTCGAGACGGTGCCGTTCACCAGGACGCTCCAGCCGGTGGCGAACACCTCGTCCAATTGGTCGACCTCGAAGGCGACTTCGCTGCCCTCGGCCTGGGCGAGGGTACCGTCCGCCTCGGTGCGGTAGAGGATGGTGGCGTCCAGCACCCGGTAGTTGACGGGCAGCGCCACCAGTCCGCGCGGTGCCGTCAGGATCACCCGGCCGACGCCACCGGGGGTGAGTTTGGCCCAGCAGCCTGCCGGTTCCAGTTCCTCCAGCCGGACGCGGGCGTTGGCGCGGGCCCGGCCGGACGGGACGTCGCGCCCACCGCCGAGCAGGTCGGTGGCCGTGGTGTCGAGCGCGTCGGCGAGCCGGGCGAGGGTGCTGACGCCGACCGGGACGGGGTGTGTCTCCAGGTACTCCAGGAACCCGGGGGCCAGGCCGCCGCGCTCCGCCACCAGCTCGCGGGTGAGCCCCAGCTGGGTACGTCGGCGGGCGACACGGCGCCCGAGGTCGCCGGGGTCGGCGGAGCGGATGTGTGCCCGGCCGCTGTCGGTGCTGTTCATCGGGACCTCCTGTTCAGCCCGCGGGCCCCTGGCCGCCTGGGACGATCACCAGCGGGGCCGTGCGGCGGTGCCTCCCGAGCGGCTCGCCTCGGAGCGGTCGATGCCCACGATCACGGGGTGGTGGGTTCCGAAGCCGTTCGTCGCGGACCCCGTTCGGCCCCGGCCGGTGCCGTCGCCGTCGCCGGCTCTGTGCGGAGCCTTCACCACCTTCATCGTCGGGCACTGTTGTACGGGCCGGGGAGGGTCGGTCGGGCCCCGGCAGCAGGCCGATGGGCCCCGACGACCCTCCGCCCATCCGGTCACCGGGTTCGAGCCGCTCGACCTGCTGGAGGGCATCCTGACGGCCGTCCCCCAGCTGGTGGACGGCCGGTGCGATCCGGGAGCTGGTCCCGCAGGACCCGGCGGTCACCGCCCGCGGGCGTCCGTCAGCCTGGTGGCTCCCCCGGGCCGCGGGTGTCGCGTCCGGGTCGGGGTTCGCTCCGGTAGTGGTCACGCCAGATCAGGCGGTACACCCGGGTCCAGCGGGGAACGGACCTGAGACCGGGGATGAAGGGGAGCAGGACCAGTGCCAGACTGAGCACGGCCATGATCGCCCAGACCTCCGCGTCCGCGTTCTTCGAGGTCTTGAACGGGTCGATCTGGTACCAGAACGTGTACAGCCACAGCCAGGCCTGGCCCGGGTAGTTGCCGGTCTCGTTCATCATGCCCCACTGGCTGCCGGTCAGGTGCTGGGCGGTCGCCTGGTCCGACAGGTAGGAGCCGTCGGCGAGGAAGAGCATCGGCCGGGTGTAGTCGGTCTGGTAGAAGCGCCCCTGTGCCAGCAGCCGGCCGTCCAGTGCGCCGGACTGGGCGAGGGCCAGCAGTCGGGCTGTGAGTGTCGGCACCGGGCCGTATCCGTCGGGGGCGACCTTGGCCGGATCGCCGTCCGGGGACTTGCCCAGTGCGTCGGAGTACGCCGAACTCCAAGCCTGCCGCTGATCGGCCGGGGCGGCGCGCCAGGCCGTGAGCGCGGCGGTGACCTCAGGGGGCTCGGGGGACTGGCTCAGCGGGCGCAGCACGAAGTCCTCGGCCGGGTCGACCGGGATGCGGACCCCGGCGGCGCGCTGCAGTCCGACCGGGCCGATCTTCTGTCCGGCGCCCGGGGTGTGGTTGTACGGCGGGCCGTAGCCCGCCGAGGTGCTGGTGCCCGCGAGTTCCGCGACCGCCGTGGCGGTGAAGTCGGCCTGGTCCGCGGTCGACCAGGACGCCAGGGTGATCGGCTTCTCGTCCGGTGACGAGAACAGTGCGGCGAGGCCCGCGCTCAGCAGGGCGACCACGACCAGGGCGATCGTGAACTCCTTGACCAGGTCGTACGGGCGGGTCGGGAAGTCACCCGACTCGGGGGTATCGGTGTGCCTCACGGCGCTGCCTCGGGCGGTGCGGCGTCGATCGGTGGCACGATCCCGCGGGTGCGCACCAGCAGGAGGTGCCAGCCCGTGAGCAGTACCAGCACGAGCGGGAAGAGCGCGATGTGCCACATCAACATCTGGCCGAAGTCCAGGACGTTGAACCAGGCACCGATCCCGACGGCGTTGAGTGCGTCCTTGGCCTGCCCGGAGATCCACTGTGCGTCGAAGTTCTGCTGCACCACGTACCCGGTGAAGGCCGTGGCGATCGAGGCCAGGAAGGTGACCGCACCGGTCACCCAGGTCAGCGCCCGCCGCCCGCGCCAGGCGGCCATGAAGAACTTGCCCCACAGGTGGATCACCATGAACGCCATGAACAGCTCCGCGCTCCACAGGTGCACGCTGTTCACGTACTTCCCGACAGCGGAGGCATGCCACCACCCCGGGCCCTCCAGCGCCAGGACCCCGCCGGAGACCAGCACCACCACCAGCGAGGACACCGTGAGGACACCGAAGAGGTAGATCCACGAGGCCATGTACACCGGCTGGGTGTCCGGCAGCAGCTTCTCCGGGGGCAGCCGGCGGACGGCGAACCGCCGCACCGCACCCGTCCAGCTAGTCATCGCGGTGCTGTCCGGTCGGGAACGGCAACAGCAGTGCGGCCACGAAGAGCAGCACCATCACGCCGATCACCACCAGGTTCGCCACCGAGATCTGCACCACGCCCCAGTGGACGTAGTGCCCGGGGTGGTTGAGATCGACGGGTGCCGACATCGGTGTCACCGCCATCACGCTCTCCTTCCGAACGCCGGGAGCCCGGGGCCCAGTCTCGGCGGGCACCAGGCCTCCGGCATGCGGGGCTGCTCCGATCGGCGGGTCGCTCCTGTTGGGCGGCCGCCACGGCGTGCTTCACGGTGGCGAGGCTGTCCGGGGTGACGGAGACCGAGCCGATCCCGGCGTGCACCAGGGCCATCGGGTGGACGCGGACCTGGTGGGCGACCACGAACTCGGTACGGGCCAGCCCCACGCCGGGGGGATCGCGGCCGACCGCAGCGTGGTCACCGACTCCCCGGTCAACGCCGACATGTCGACCTCGATGGCCCCCTGCAGCAGGCGAATGTCGGCGGCGATTCGGTCACCCGCCTCGATGACGACGACGTCGCCCGGGACCAGCTCGGTGGCGTCGATCTCCCGCGGGACACCGTCCCGCAGCGCCTTCGCCCGCTGGGGGATGTAGGCGGCCAGCGCCTCGACCGCGTGCTGGGCGTGCACCTCCTGGACGAACGCGAACGCGGCGTTGAGGAAGATGATCAGCACGACCGCGGACCGCCACGAGCAGGCAGCACGGGTCGGCGGCTGCGAGGTGCTCCCGATCGCGCCTCCTGCGCTCGCGCAGCACGATGGAGGGAGTGACCGAGTGAGGCGATCGAGATGGCCGGCGAACTGCTCCATCGACGTGGGTACCGGTGGCCTTCGTTCCCGGACTTGTTCAAGGACTTTCCCATGACGTCCCGCCCCTGTCCGGAGGACCCGGGAGGGCAGCCACGGACGATCGGGATCACAACCGCCGTGTCACCGCGATGAACGGCCCTCACGCGTCCGGTCCGCTTGCGGCGGGCAGCGGAGGGAGGAGTCCGCTGCCGGAGACCATGCCTCCGATCCTCACCCTGACAGTGAACCCCACCGTCGACATCTGCTGCGAGGTCGACCGCCTGGCGGACATCGGTAAGACCCGTGCCCGGGTCAGGTTCGTGGCCGCCGGCGGCGGAGGGATCAACGTCGCCCGGGACGTGTCGAGGCTCGGCGGACGGGCGACCGCCGTCCACACCGCCGGCCGCGAGGTCGGCCAGCGCCTCAACCGCCTATTGGACGAGGAGGGGGTCGACCACATCGCCCTCGGGATCGCGGGTGAGACCCGCGAAGCGTTCGTGCTGTTCGAGACCGAGTCACGCCGCAGCTTTCACATCGTGCCGCCGGGCCCGCGACTGGACGATGTGGAGGGAGGGCGCCTCCTGGACGCGCTTGGCCGAGCGGCTGGCAGTCACCAGTACGTCGTGGCCAGTGGCAGTCTGCCCAGCGGCCTGCCCGACGCCTTCTACGCGGCGGTCGCCCGCCGGGTCAAGGAGGCCGGGTCCCGGCTGGTGCTGGACACCTCGGGGCGGGCCCTGCGCGAGTCGCTGCACGAGGGCGTCTTTCTGCGGAGGTGCAACAATCACGAGGCTGCCTCCCTCGCCGGCCGGGCGGTCCGGAGCTTCGACGACGCCCGCGCTGTCAACGAGTCGCTGCTTGCCGCAGGAGCGACTGAGATCGCCGTCACCACCCTCGGGGAACTCGGAGCACTCTGTTCGACGAGGTACGGCCATACCGGGTTGCGAGCCCCGCAGTCGCCTGGGGAGTCACTCAGCGACGCCGGGGCCGGAGACGCCATGGTGGCCGCACTCACTCTGCGACTGGCGGCGGGCGATGATCCCGTCCAGGCGTGTGCCCTTGGGGTGGCCGTGGCCGCCGCGGCGGTGCTCACCCCCGACACCGAACCGTTCGATCGAGAGGTGGCCGAGTCCCTCTACCCCGCGGTGCGAATAAGACGGCAAGCCGGTTCATGACTGCCCCCGGGCCGTCCGTGTCCCCGGTGGTCAGGGCCCTCCAGATCACGGAGCGGCAGGGGTCCTGGACACGGGTGAAGGCGGCTCGGCTCCGGTACTGAAGGACCACCATCGAGACCGAGCTGCCGGTCTACCAGGGGGCGAGGCACCCCCTGTTCACGGGCCCGGGAGTGTGTCGCCTGCGCGAGGGATGTGTACTGGGGGCCGGCTCGGTGGGCGTGGAGTGGGCCGGAAGATTTCAAGTCCAGTGAGACGGTCGTGACGCTATGAGGTTTGTGGTGCGGGTTCCCTGCGCTTGGCCGGGTCGTTGATCCACGCCGTCTTTGGGATCTCGGGTGGTCTGGGGCGGCGGCCGAAGCGCTCGGGGTGCCGTGCATAGGCCTCGACGAGGGTGACGGCCCGCTGGTCGCGGATCTCATCGGCGGTTCC